>JBEEGB010000604.1:0-5678 GCA_041166585.1 Acidimicrobiaceae bacterium | reverse complement strand
ATGGTGTGAGGCCGGGCACGGACAGGGGACGACATGGCGGCCACGCGGCGTTTTGTGGGCAGGCGTGTCTGCCTTGATGCCCTCAGCACGAGCGTGTCGTGATCGTTGGCCTCGCACTCCTCGCGGTACTCGCGTTCGTCGCCGGGTTCCTGGCGGCGCGTTGGTGGTCACGACGAGCGGCCGCTCCGGACGGTTCGCAAGCTGACGACGAGCCCCTCGAGCTGCGGGGCACTCGAGCGATCCCTTCCGCTCTGCCAGCTCGGGAGCTGGGGACATGGCTCGCCCCCCGCCTGGTCGGTTCTCGCGCCAGCAGGGAACCGGGCGAGAACGCGGCGCTGCCGGACGTGGGCACAGACGTCTCGACGACGGTGGTCTGGGTCGACGGTGCAGATGAAGCGTTGGTGCACCTCGACAGCGTGAGCTCCCGCGCGGTGGGGACCACGCTCGTCATGTCGCTCGACTTGGAGACCGACGAGACGGGCCGAGCGCCGGTGATCGTCCGCTTCGCCATGGGCGCGCCCGATGATCCCGGCGGTTTGGTCTGCGCGACGGACGAGGTCCCGCACGGCCCGCCCGCCCTCGTCAGTCGTTGGGGTGACGCGGTGCAAGCTGCGCTCTGGAGCAGCCTGCTCAACCTTGCCGTCGACCACGCGGGACAGCGTGGCGCCTCGCCCGCGGCGATGGGGATCGCGGACGGCCGCCTCGTGATGCGGACGACAGAGGCCGAGGCGAGGACGTGACGGTCACCGAGCCCACCGCGGGGATCCTCGACGAGCTGCTGGACGTCGCCAAGGCGATCGGGCTCATGCGCCCGGACGGCAGCATCGACACGTCGTGGTTCGAGAGCCCGCTCGGCCACATCGGTCGCGTGTTCGGAGACGAGGCCCAGCGGCAGGCGCTGCTCGACCTGCTCGACGCCGTGCTCCCCACGCCGCCGGGGGTCGCGCCCGCGGGCGAGCACTGGTATCCGCTGCTCGGACCCCTCGTGGGAGGGGCGGCTGCCGCGCACGCGAACGCCTACCTCACCATCGAACCCAAGCTGGGCGAGACGTTGGTCGGTCTGATCGGCTCGCTGTCGGCCACCACGGGCGGAGCCAACCCCATCGCCGGGTCGCTGTCGCTGCGCGCGCCCCTCTTGCGGGCCACGCCGACGAACGTGGACGTCATCGCGGGCTCCGCGGACCACCCCGTGTCCATCGAGGCACGCGTCGCGACGAACCTCAGCGTGGCCGGCGGTGATCCGATCGGCCTGGCCGCCGTTCGCGTGTCGTTCGGGCTGGCCACAAGCGGCGTCTCGACCCACATCGTCCTCGAGCAGCTTGACCTCGCGGACGGCACCGGCACGCAGCCCGCGGTGGTGCTCGACCCCTCCGATCTCGGCGCGGAGGCCACGAACGTCGTGGTCGGTCTGCTCAGGCACCGGCTCGAGGAAGCAGCGACCGATGCCGGGCTTCCCGCTGCGGTGATCCTGCTCGCCCGGCAGCTCCCGATCCTGCTGGGGCTCGACCCGAGCGTCCCGTCCATCGACGCAGTGCCGTTCCTCGACGGGCCCGCCGCCTTGCAGGGGTGGTTCGCCCACCTCACCGAGGGCGGTGCGACGGCGCCGGTGGTGGCTTGGCTCGACCATGTCGCCGATCTCTTGGGCGTCGCGGCCGCGCCACGCGGCGATGGCACGGATGCCGCGCCGTGGACGATCGCGGTTCCGATCACCGCGGGCCTCGAGCTCGAGCTGTGGTGCGCGCGGATCAGTGCGGGTGAGAGCGCCACGCCGGTGCTTCGGGTGGGCGCGTCCGTCGTCGGCGGAGCCGTCGCGTCGGCCGTCGTCGAAGGACGGGCCACGTTGTTCGAGGCACCGCTCAGCGGCACCGGCGCCACCCGCGTCCTGCCCGATGCCGATGTCCGCGTGCGGGCGCCCGCCGACCAAGCCGCCTTCCTGGTCGGGCCCAACCCGGCGGACCCGGTGCGCGTGCGGTCGTTGGTCGGCGGGTTCCGGTGGGACGGCAACGACGTCGTGCCCGTGCTCGAGCTGTTGGACGTCGACTTCGAGGGCGTCCACCACGAACGCATCGACCTGCACAACGGGCAGAGCATCGCGAACGCGGGCCTGGCCATCCTCCAGGCGCAGATCGCCGCCGCGCTGGGAGGTTCGCCGCGGGCCGCGGCCCTCGCCGCGCTCGTCGGACTCGACGACCCGCCCGGCGCCGCCGGCTGGCCCACTGCGTCGCGGGCGAGCTTCGCTGCGTTCGCGGCCAACCCGCTGACCGAGATCGCCCGCGTGCACCGCACCGTGTTGGGCGACGTCGCCCACCCGTGGTCGGCGATGCTCGCGGCGCTGGCCACCGTCGTGGGCGTGCCCACCAACCCGAACGTCGTGACCGGCGCAGGCACGGCCGACGACCCCTGGCTCGTGGGCATCACCACGAGCGGCGCATTGTCGCTTCAGCTCGCGGCCTGGAACACGGGTGCCCCGGGAGGCGACGAGGAGCTGCGCATCGGCCTGCGCCTCGGCGCCGACCAGGGCGCGTGGCATGCCGCGGCAAGCCTCGAGCTCCTCTCCTTCGATCTCCCCGCGTCCGGCGCGGCCGCCATCCGGTTCGTGGGCGGCCTGCATGCGATGGTGCGGATCTCGTCGCTGCCCGACGCGTTCGAGGCGGCCGGCGTCGCCATCAGCGCGTCGGCGATCCGGCTGGGGCTCGACTGGACCGCGGGATCGTCCATGACGGGCGGCGCCGTGGTCCAGACCGTGACGGTCACCTCCGGCAGCACCACCGTGGTCGTCCCCGCGCTCCACTTCCCACCCGGACCGAGCACCCCCACGAACCCGCTGGCCGGCTTCGGCGTCAACGACGCGGACGCGCAGGAGCTGGCTCGGCTTCTCCTCGGGCGCGCCGCCATCGCGTGGGGCGGCATGTCTGGCCACACGTTGGCTGGGCTCCTGGGTCTGCACCGTGAGCTCGCGGGCATTCCCGCTGCCGCGCCGCTGCTGACCGACGGCGCCGCGACACCGTTCACCAACCCGTTGGCCGCCCTGCGCGCCTTGCTGCACTCGGTGCTCACCGCGGTCGATTCCGCAGGCGTCCCCGTCGCCGCATCCTGGTTGACCTGGCTGGCCGCGCTCATCGGCGACGCGCTGCCGCCTGCGCTGGACCGACTTCCGGACGTGTCCATCGGCGGCGCCGGCACCCACGACGACCCGTGGGCCCTCCCCGTCGCCGACGGCACCGACGCCCTCCTGTGGCTCGAGCCCGGTCCGCCCGGCGCGTGGGCGACGGCCGCGGCCGGCGCCCTCGGCACCGCGTCGAGCTCGCGAGCGTTGGTCGACGCGTTGTCCCGCCTCGCTCCTTCGCACGCGGGCGTGGCCGAGGCCATGGCGGGCCGAAGCCGGGCCGCGCTTGCCGAGGGCATCGAAGCGCTGACCGCCTACCTCTCGTCGTCCGATGGTGTCGTGCCGATCGCGTCGCAGGTGCCGACGACGCCGGGATGGACGGCAGGGACGGCGGTGGCCGTCGCCCACCACCGCGCGCCGGGCGATGCGGGCGTGATCGCCCAAGTGCTCGGCCAGGTGAGCCTCTGGCCGCACGGCGCCGTGCTGCTCGTCGGCCCGCGGTTCTCCGACGCGGGGGAGTGGGGCGCGCTGCTGGCGGCGGCCGGCGCGGGCCCGCCCGCCCACGTCGACTTCCGGACGCCTGGGCTCGACCCCGCCGGAGTCGACCTCACCGGCTTGCCCGCCAACGGTTGGTACACCGCAGACCTGCGCGATGACGGCGGAACCGACCCGGCGCCGATCGTCGCTCAGATCGAGCGCGTGGTCGAGCAGATCCGCGCGCTGCACGGCGGCCAGCCCGTCGCGATCGTCGCCCACTCGACCGCGGCTGTCGCGGCCCGCGCCTACGCGGCCGGCGCCGCCGCTGGTCGTGTTGCCGGACTGGTCGCCATCACCGCGCCGCTCCTCGGCGCATCACTGACGCCGGTCGTCGACCCCACCGTCGCCGATGCGTTGCGCGCCGTGCAGACCTTGGTGCCCGGCGGTGTGGGGGACGCCGAGCTCGACGCCGCCCTGACCCACCTCGCCACCGCCGTCGAGGGGTTCGCGCCACCGTCGGCGGGCACCGCCGAGCCGCCCGCCGCCCGCCCGTACCCCGTGGGCTCGTTCGCCGGCAGCACCGACGCGGGCCTCGGCACCGTGCCGGGCCTCGCCATCGGAAGCCAGCTGACGGGCGACTTGGTCGCGCTGCTGCGCCTCCGGCTCGCCGCGGTCGCCACCGCTGCCGCCGGCACCGCGCCCGTCCCCACCCATGTGGGCATCGGCTGGCGCACCGCGGTGGGCGCGAGCGCGGGCGCCGTGGCGGGCGATTCGGTGTCGGCCGACGCCCACCTCCGCGTCGACGTCGGCCGCGTCCGGCTCACCGCCAACGCGGCCGCCGCCCCCGAGCCCGCCACGCCCGCGACGCGGGCTGAGGTGCGCGTCGCGCTGTCGCGGCGCGGCGGCTGGCTCGCCGGATCGCCCACCTCCTTCGCCGGCCTCGGTGCGGTGCCGCTCGACGTGCGAGCGCGGCGAGTCGAGGTCCGTCTCGCCATCGAGCCCGACGGCGCGGCCGGCGTGCGCCTCTCGCCGTCGGCGACCGTCGTCGACGGCGCGGTGCGCGGCGTGCCCGTGTCGGGCGGCATCGGTGACCCGGGGTTCGCTGCCGCGCTGGGAGCCGCGTTCCGTGGGGCGAGCAGCCCGACACCCGTCGCGGGCGGCAGGCTCGCGGCCGTCTTCGCTGCCCTGCAGGCACTCGGCGTGGCGGTACCCGACGGCCAGGGGGGCGTGGGCGTGTCGGCCGACGCGCTCAACGCGTTGGCGGTCGACGCCGGTGCCTTCCTCGGTCCGCGCCTTCGCTCGGCGCTGGCCTCCGCCGATGGCGTGCTCGGGCTGGTCGGCCCCGCGAGCGGTCCGTGGTCGGCGGATCTTCCCGGCGGCCTGCGCCTGTCGATCACGCCTGACCCGTGGCGCGTCGAGGTGACCAGCCAGCGCGATGTCGAGGGCGCCAGCCTGCTGCGCATCGGCGGCGCCTCCGTCGACCTCGCGGCCGGCGTCACCATTCCAGGGTTCGCGCCGCACGCCGAGCTCGGCGTGCAGGCCGGGCGCGTGAAGGTTCACTTCGAACACCCCGCGGGCCGGCTGCGGGTCGAAGCACCGCCATGGACCGACGGCATCGACCTGCTGCCCGCGCCGGCCGCAGTCGTCCTCCAGGCCGCGCGCGACTCGGTGTTGCCCCGCATCGTGTTGTCCAGCGCCGTGTCCGCAGTGCTCGAACGACTCGTCGGACCGGGCTTCCTCATCGGCCCGATCGACGCGTTCCTGGCCGACCCGGGACGCTTCCTCTCCGGAGGAGGCGGCGGCTCTGGCAGTGGCGGCGGGCTCAACGCCGCTCGCATCAACGCGCTCCTCGAAGGCATCGGCGGGGCGGCCGGGTTGCCCGGCCCCGGGCTCACCTTGTTCAACGAGATCACCGTCGTCGCCACCGGCACCGACACGATCCGCATCACCATCACCAAGCCCGCGAGCGGTGCGCTGCTCCCTGCGGTCGGGCTGGCCCTCACCGTGGACATCGACCGTGAGCGGCACGTCACGCCGGGCGGCACGGTCACCGTCGATGTTCCTCTCGGCGGCGCGGGCGGCGCCTGGTCGTCGG
>JBEEGB010000603.1:0-3144 GCA_041166585.1 Acidimicrobiaceae bacterium | reverse complement strand
CCGATTCGGGCCACCCCCACCGGATCCACCCCGCGTCGTACAGCGCGCGCTTCACCCGGGAGAGTTGCGCCATCTGCTCGTCCAGCGTGCCGACCCCGATGAAGGGCGGATCGAGCTCGGCCCGGTGCTCGTCGAGCCAGCTCACCAGCCCGGTGCGGAACTCCGCGGTGTTCACGTGCTGCGTGCCCCCCGGCCGTGCTGACGGTGGAGATATACGATATCAAGCCGATCGTGGGGGGTTCTGGTGCGATACCGAGTCATCCAGTGGGCGACCGGAACGATCGGCCGTCGCGCCCTGCTCAGGTCGCTCGAGCACCCGGACCTCGAGGTCGTCGGCGTGCGGGTCTTCGACCCCGCCAAGGTGGGACAGGACGCCGGCGTACTGGTCGGCGCCCCCGCGGTCGGGGTCGCGGCCACCGACGACGTCGACGCACTCGTCGCGCTCGACGCCGACTGTGTGCTCCACATGCCGAGCCGGCTCGACGTCGACGAGCTGTGCCGGCTCCTCGCGTCGGGCAAGAACGTGGTGAGCACGTGCGCGGAGCTCACCCACGCGCGACGGGCCCTCCCGACCGACGTCGCCGACCGGCTCGAAGCCGCGTGTCAGGAGGGTCGCGTCTCGCTGTTCGCCACCGGGAGCAGCCCGGGCTTCATCAGCGATGTCGCCCCGCTCGCGCTGTTGCTGTTGGAGCGCTCGCTCGACACGCTCGTCATCGAGGAGTTCGCCGACCTGTCGCAGCGACCGTCACCCCAGCTGCTGTTCGAGGTGATGGGCATGGGTCGGCGCCCCGGCACTGTCGACGCCCGCCGCGCCGAGCACATGCGCTCGAGCTTCGGTCCGCCACTCGAGGGGCTGGCGGCACGGACCGGCATCAGCATCGACCGCGTCGAGGCGCAGACCGAGGTGGCGGTGGCGACGCAGCCGGTCACGATCGCCGCCGGCGACATCGACGAGGGCTGCATCGCCGCGCAGCGCACGACCGTCGCCGCGATGTCCGGCGACGTTGCGCGCCTGTCGTTCCGGGCCACCTGGTACTGCACCACGACCATCGAACCGGCCTGGCCGCTCGGCACGACCGGCTGGCGCGTGACCGTCGACGGCGACGCGCCCTTGAAGGTCGACATCGCCTTCCCGATCGAACCCGATCGCCTGGGCGAGGTGACGCCCGGCCTGACCGCGCATCCGGCGGTCAACTCGGTGGCCGCGGTGTGCGAGGCCAGTTCCGGCATCCTCACCAGCGCCGACCTCCCGGTGATCGTGCCGAGGTTCTCCTGACCGCCATCGCCGGCTCCGAGGAGCGGACCTTCAGCGATCGTCGCCCCGGGCTTCCGCCGGCTTGAGCCGCGCCAGGTTCGCCTGGAACTCAGGGGTGTCGAACGACTGCCATTCCGCGGCCATGGCGTCGTCGAGCAGCGTCGACACCGCCGCCTGCAACCCTGCGTTGAGCAGACGCTTCGTCTCCTTCACCGACTGCGGTGGGAGCTTCGCGATGCGGTGCGCGAGCTCGATCGCCTCCGCGAGTGGCTCCGCCGAGATCCGCGTGGCGAGCCCGGCTTGCACGGCTTCCGCGGCGCTGATCCGCGTCCCGAGGATGAGGTGTTCCTTGGCGCGCAAGAGGCCGGTGAGGAACGGCCACGCGATCGCACCGCCGTCCGCAGCCACGAGGCCGAGCGCAACGTGCGGGTCGGCGAGGTGCGCGGTCTCGGCGATCAGCACGAGGTCGCAGAGCGACACGAGGGTGCAGCCGAGTCCCACCGCGGGACCGTTCACGGCACCGACCACGGGGATCTCGAGCGCGAGCATCGAGCGCACGAGCACCTTGCCCTCGTCGATGGTGGCGGAGCGCAGCTCGACGTCGTCCACCATGTCCTGCAAGAGCCCGAAGTCGCCCCCGGCGCTGAAGGCCTTCCCCGCACCGGTGAGCACGACCGCACGCGCGTCGGTGTCGCGGGCGAGTTCCTGCCACACCTCGGCGATCGCCCGGTGCAACTCGGAATCAGTGGCGTTGAGCGTCTCGGGCCGGTTCAGGGTGACGATGCGCACCGGGCCGTCGACCTCGACGAGGACCGCATCCGCTCCACTCACTGCGTCCCCCGTCCGGGGTGTGAATTCGGCGAGTGATGAACGCGTGATCGTCGCATGTGCGCCTCGAAGCGGGGTGAAAGCTTGATATAAGATATCGCCCCGGGCGAAGCGGCGACGCAAGGAGTCGTTCCATCCGGTTGCGACTCGGCGCTGGTCGAGACGACGGCTCGACGACGAGCAACGGAAGCGACGCCGATGACAGCGACCGATCTCTACTACGACCCGTACGACTACGCGATCGACGCCGATCCGTACCCGGTCTGGAAGAGGTTGCGCGACGAATCGCCGGTGTACTGGAACGAGCAGCACGGCTTCTACGCGTTGAGCCGTTACGACGACGTGCTCGACGGGCTGCTCGACACCGGGACGTTCCTGTCCAGCCACGGGATTGTGCTCGAGATGATCGCGGACGAGCCGTACGAGAACCTCCCCATGATGATCATGCTCGACGCGCCGGAGCACACGAAGCTCCGCAAGCTCGTCAGCCGGGCCTTCACGCCGCGCCGAATCGCCGGCCTCGAACACAAGGTCGCCGAGCTCTGCCACACGTTCTTCGACGCGGTCGACGGCGAAGCCGAGTTCGACTACATCGACCGGTTCGCCGGCGTGCTGCCGCCGACGGTGATCCTCTCGCTGGTCGGGTACCCCGAGGGGCACGCGCAGGCGTTCCGGGCGCGCGCGGACGAGAGCCTCCACGTGGAGGAGGGCGCCACGATGGAGAACAAGATCCGGGAGCCGCTCGTCGGCGAGAACGGCGAGATCAGCAACGAAGCGTTTGCCATCCTGCCCGAGCTCATGGAGCAGCGGCGGAAGGACCCCCGGGACGACCTGATCAGCGGCCTCGTCCACGCGGAGATCGAGGAGGACGGTGAGACGCGCAGCTTGACGCTCGAGGAGATCGTCGCGTTCGTCCAGTTGCTGTCGTCGGCCGGCACCGAGACCGTGGCGCGATTGCTCGGCTTCGCGGCGGTGACGCTGGCGCGTCACCCCGACCAGCGCCAGATGCTCGTCGACGACCCGTCACTGATCCCGAACGCGATCGAAGAGCTGCTGCGCTA
>JBEEGB010000602.1:0-4096 GCA_041166585.1 Acidimicrobiaceae bacterium | reverse complement strand
GTGAGCGGCAGGAAGTCGAACCCGTTGTGGATGATGTCGAAGGCGGCGGCGTGCTCGAAGACCTCGGCGATGTGCGTGCACTCGGCCACCTTGGGATCGATGCGCTCGTCCTCTGACCAACCACACGCGACGGTCCCGTGGAGCGTCGCGGTCGTCACGGAGTCGGCGGTGGCGAACAGGGTCACGTCGTGACCGAGCTCGACCAGGCCGTCCGCGAGCAGCGACGCGAAGAGCTCCCACGGTCCATAGTGGCGCGGAGGTGTGCGCCACGCGATCGGCGCCAGCACGGCGATCCTGAGCGGCGGGCGGTCGGCGTCGCGTGTTCGGGAAGGAGGAACGCTCGAGGCTACCGGCGCGTCATGCCGGGTCGCCCAGTAGGCTGGCCGTCTCCTCTTGGAAGAGTCGCCTCGACCGAGCCGAAGTCAGGATCTCGTCGTGCGCCACCAACCGTCCGTCCGTCCCGCGCCCTCAGGGAGCGGCTCCGCCCGCGTGTTCGGGATCCTTTCGAGCTTCCCGCCGACGGCCTGCGGGATCGCCACGTTCTCGGCTGCACTGTCTGCTGGGTTGGTCGCCAACGGGAGCACCGTCGACGTCGTGCGCTGCGGTGGCACTCCGGAGATGGAAGATCCGATGGTGCTCGCGTCTCTCGACGACGGAACGTCGAGCGGCCTCGGCGCGGCGATCGACGTCCTCAACCGCGCTGACGTCGCCATCGTCCAACACGAGTACGGCCTCTACGACGGACCCGACGGCGACGCCGTGCTCGCGGTGCTCGACGGCGTCGTCGTGCCGTCGATCGTGGTCGCGCACACCGTCGTCCATGCGCCGACCGCCAACCAGCGCTCGGTCCTCGAGCAGGTGTGCGACGCCGCTGACGCCGTCGTGGTGATGACGGAGAGCGCCCGCATCCGGCTGACCGACGGGTTCGACGTCGACGCGTCGAAGGTGCTCATCATCCCGCACGGCGCGGCGACACCGCTCACCGCGCCGTTGCTGGCATCCGAGCGACCGACCAGCCGCGCTCCGCGGCTTCTCACGTGGGGCCTGCTCGGGCCGGGCAAGGGCATCGAGTGGGCGATCGACGCGGTCGCGAGCCTCGGCGACCTGAGCCCCCGGCCGACCTACGTCATCGCGGGCGCGACGCACCCCAAGGTGCTGGCCCACTCAGGCGAGGCCTACCGCAGGATGTTGATCGAGCACGCGTGGAGCACGGGGGCCGCGCCGTGGGTGACGTTCGACGACACCTACCGCGATCTGAGTGCGCTCACGGAGCTGATCTGCTCGGCCGATCTGGTGGTGTTGCCCTACGACTCGGAGGACCAGGTCACCTCCGGTGTGCTGGTCGACGCGGTGGCCGCCGGCCGGCCGGTGATCTCGACGGCGTTTCCCCACGCGGTCGAGCTGCTCAGCACCGGCGCGGGCGTGGTGGTCCCCCAACGCGATCCCATGGCGCTGGCCGATGCCATCCGCATGGTGCTGACCGACGACGGGCTGGCGGCCGGCATGGCCGCCGAAGCCCGCCGCTTGGCTCCCGACCTGTCGTGGAACGCGGTCGCGGGCCGCTACGACCAGCTGGCCGGCCGCCTGCTCGCCGCCCGCGATCCGGTATCGGCATGACCACAGCGCTCCCGCTGCCATCCTTCGACCACATCATCGCCATGAGCGACGGTTTCGGGACCTTCGAGCACGCAGACCACGCGCAGCCGAGGCGCGAACACGGCTACTGCACCGACGACATGGCGCGCGTGCTGGTTGTCGTCGCTCGGGAGCCGCAGCCCAGCCGGGCCGTCAAGGACCTGGGTCGCACCGCGTTCCGGTTCGTGGCGGACTCCCAGGGCGTTGGCGGCCACGTCCGGAACCGGCGGACGGCTCGAGGGCGATGGCACGGCCGGCGTGGCGTCGAAGACTGCTGGGGTCGCAGCGTGTGGGCGTTCGGCACCGCGGCGCGCCGGGCTCCCGAGGCATGGATGCGTCAGAGCGCGTCGTCGTACTTCGACCACGGTGTCGAGCGGCGCTCACCCTGGCCGAGGGCGATGGCCTTCGCCGCACTCGGCGCCGCTGAGGTCCTCGCCGTCGAGCCTCGCCACCAAGGCGCCCGCGACCTGCTCGTCGACGCGGTGGCCGCGATCGGTCCAGCGGACACGAGGGCCACCTGGCCGTGGCCCGAACCGCACCTCTCCTATGCGAACGCCGTGCTGGCCGAAGCGCTCCTGGCTGCTGGCGCGCGGTTGTGCCGGCCTGACGTCGTGGACGATGGCCTCACGTTGCTCCGCTGGCTCCTCGACCGCGAGACCGTCGACGGCCACCTGTCCCCAACGCCAGTCGGCGGCGCGGGCGAGCACGATCGCCCGCCAGCGTTCGACCAGCAGCCGATCGAAGTCGCGGCGATGGCCGACGCGTGCGCTCGCGCCGGGTCGGTGACGGGCGACGCGGGCTGGCAACGCGGGATCGACCTTGCCGCCCGGTGGTTCGCAGGTGACAACGACGCTGGAGTCGTGATGTGGGACCCGGACACGGGCGGCGGCTATGACGGCCTCCACGCCACCGGCCCGAACCTCAACCAGGGCGCCGAGTCGACGATCGCGCTGATCTCGACGCTCCAGCACGCTCGCTCGCTGGCATCGACATCGGGGTGAACCTCGACGGCGTGACGTTCGGTGACGAGACGCTCGCGGTTGAGACCTTCGCCTTGGACGTCAGACGTCAGGGGCACATCCAGCCCGATCCCGCCCGGGTGATCGCGCAGCTCTTCGTGCCCGGTCACTACCTGTCCGGCGGACGCGAAGGTCAGGCATCTGGCGTGGTCGAGCACATCCTTGCTCTGGGCGACGACGAAGTCGACGAGACCCTCGCCTCGATCGTGGACCGCTTCGCGGACCGCCACCGTGACCTCGCCGAGACGTTCAGGCACCACGCCGATCGGATCGGCAACCGCCTCGATCCCGCGAACGAGCTCTCCGAGGAGCGCCGTCTGCTCCTCGGCGCGACGTTCACCCACGAGTACGCGGTCGAAGCTGCTGCCCTCTGCAACCCCTCAGCCGTCGCGCTCCCCGACCAGACGCGCACACCCGCAGGCGCGCTCCGCTTCGTGATGAGCGTCCGTCAGATCGGTGAGGGTCATCGCTCCTCCGTCGGGTTCCGCACCGGGCTCCTCGACGCTCGCGGCGACGTCACCATGGAGGATCCAGGACCGTTCACCACCGCGGGCACGATCGGGACCAGCACCCTCGACGCGGACACGTTCCGCGGCCTGGCGCGACGTCGCGACGACACCGAGGCCATCGGCTGGGTGCTCGACCGCCTCGGACATCACTTCACGATCCCTGAGCTCGAGGCCCGGCTGTCCCAGCTCGAGGCCCAGCACGACACCAGACGCAACGTCAGCAAGACGATCACCTGGCTGCGCGACCTCGCCGCGCGGGCCTACACCGCACAGTTCCCGGCCTCGTCGGAGCTCGCCGAGCGGGTCCTGTACCCAGCGACCTCGATCGAGTCGAACGGCATGGAGGACGCTCGGTTCGTGCGCTTCGTCGACGATGATGGCGCCGTCACCTACTACGCGACGTACACCGCCTTCGACGGGAGAGCCATCGCCCAACAGCTCCTCGCCACCACCGACTTCCTGACCTTCACGGTGTCTCCGCTGCTCGGCGCGGCCGCGGCCAACAAGGGCATGGCGCTGTTCCCACGCCGGATCAACGGTCAGCTCGCGGCGCTGTCGCGCTACGACGGCGCCAGCAACGCGATCGCGTTCTCCGACAACATCCGGGAGTGGCCGACGGCCACCCCCCTCGCCTGCCCGACCGAGGCGTGGGAGGCCATCCAGGTGGGCAACTGCGGCCCACCCATCGAGACCAGCGATGGCTGGCTCGTGCTAACCCACGGTGTCGGGCCCATGAGGACCTACTCGATCGGCGCGATGTTGCTGGACCTAGGTGACCCCACCAAGGTCATCGGTCGCCTGCGCCGTCCGATGCTCACGCCGCTGCCAGGCGAGCAGGACGGCTACGTCCCCAACGTCGTCTACTCCTGCGGTGCCGTGCTCCACGACGCAACCCTGCTGATCCCCTTCGGCATCGCCGATTCGAGCATCAGC
>JBEEGB010000601.1:0-7523 GCA_041166585.1 Acidimicrobiaceae bacterium | reverse complement strand
TCGCTCACCGCGCTCCCCGTCATCGAGACGAAGGCCGGCGACGTGTCGGCCTACATCCCGACCAACGTGATCTCGATCACCGACGGCCAGGTGTACCTGATCGACGACCTGTTCAAGTCCGGCGTTCGGCCGGCGGTCGACGTGGGCATCTCGGTGTCGCGCGTCGGCGGCGCCGCGCAGATCAAGGCCATGCGGGCCGTGTCGGGCACGCTCAAGCTCGACCTTGCGCAGTTCCGCGAGCTCGAGGCGTTCGCAACGTTCGGCTCCGAGCTCGACAAGGTGTCGGCTGCCCAGCTCGAGCGCGGCTACCGGCTCACCGAGCTGCTCAAGCAGAACCTCAACTCGCCGATGCCGGTCGAGGAGCAGGTCGTGTCGATCTTCGCCGGTTCCGGCGGCTACCTCGACGACCTGCCCGTCAGCGACGTGAAGCGCTTCGAGGTCGAGCTGCTCGAGTTCATGCGCACCCGGCACGCGGCACTCCTCGAGACCATCCGCACCACCGGTGCGCTGCCCGAGGGCGACGCGCTGGCCGATGCGGTGAACGCGTTCAAGGAGCTCTTCCAGCCGTCGGAAGAGGTCGTCACCACCACCGACGACGACGACGACGCATGATGGCTTTCCAGGGCAGTAGGCCCGGGGGGCGGCACTAGGCATGGCTGGCGGCCAGGAGAGGATCCTTCGCCGACGGATCAAGACGGTCGAGTCGACGAAGAAGATCACGAAGGCGATGGAGCTCATCGCCGCGTCTCGCATCGTGCGGGCATCCGCACGCGTCGCCGCGGCGCGGCCCTACAGCGAGCAGATCACCGAGGTCATCCGCAACCTCGCAGCCGGCGGCGCCGGGCTGAGCCATCCGCTGCTCCAGCCCCGCGACGAGGTGCGCACCGTTGCGTACATCGTCGTCACCTCCGACCGCGGTCTGTGCGGCGGCTACAACACCAGCGTCATCCGAGCCGTCGAGCGGGCGATGCGCGCGGATGAGCAGGCCGGCCGCCAGAGCAAGCTGTACATCGTCGGCAAGAAGGGCCTCACCTACTTCCGCTTCCGCGGTGCACCGATCGAGGCGTCCTTCCTCGGCGTGACCGATCAGCCGACGTACGAGCAGGCCCGCGAGATCGCCCATGCCGTCGCCACCGCGTTCAACAACGCAGAGGTCGACACCGTCGAGATCGTCTACACGCAGTTCCTGTCGGCCGGCACGCAGCGAGTCGTCGTGCGGCGCCTCATGCCCCTCGACACCAGCGCGCTCGAGACGAGCAGTGACGCGGGCACGAGCCAGTACGAGTTCGAGCCGGGGCCCGACGCGATCCTCGAGAGCCTGCTGCCCCGATATGCAGAGTCTCGGATCTTCGCCGCGCTGCTGGATGCTTCAGCATCCGAGCACGCCGCCCGTCAGCGGGCCATGAAGGCCGCGACCGACAACGCCGAGGAGCTGATCAAGACCCTGAAGCGGGTCATGAACCGTGCCCGCCAGGACGCCATCACCACCGAGATCATGGAGATCGTCAGCGGCGCCGAGGCCCTGCGCAACAACGCCGGCGACGACGAAGACCTGCTGCTCGACTCCGTGTTCGGCGAAGAGCTGTTCGAGACCGCGAAGAGAGCCTGAACCGAGGATGAAGTCATGACCATCACCGATCCCACCACCGTCGGCGCGGCCGAGGAGCTGAAGGAGGGCCGCGTCGTCGCGATCGCAGGACCCGTGGTCGACGTCGAGTTCCCGCGCGGCCACCTTCCGGAGATCCACACCGCCGTCCAGATGACCCTGACCATCGAAGGCGTCGACACCGTCGTCACCGCGGAGGTCGCGCAGCAGATCGGCGACGGCCGCGTGCGTGCGGTCTGCCTCAAGCCGACGGATGGTCTCACCCGCGGCACGCCGGTGCGCAACCTCGGTCGCGGCCTGTCGATGCCCGTCGGCGACGGCGTGCTCGGACACGTGCTCAACGTGCTCGGCGAGCCGCTCGACGTGCCGGCGCTCGACAACATCGATGACCGCTGGGACATCCACCGTCCCCCGCCGGCGTTCGACACCCTCGAGCCCAAGCGGATCATGTTCGAGACCGGCATCAAGGTGATCGACCTGCTCACCCCGTATCTCCAGGGCGGCAAGATCGGCCTGTTCGGCGGCGCGGGCGTCGGCAAGACCGTGCTCATCACCGAGATGATCCGGCGTGTCGCACAGGAGCACGGCGGCGTGTCGGTGTTCGCCGGCGTCGGCGAGCGCACCCGTGAGGGCACCGACCTGTTCATCGAGATGGGTGAGTCGGGCGTGCTCGAGAAGGCCTCGCTCGTGTTCGGCCAGATGGACGAGCCACCGGGCGTGCGCCTGCGCATCGCTCTGGCCGCGCTCACCGTGGCCGAGTACTTCCGTGACGCCCGCGGCCAGGACGTGCTGCTGTTCGTCGACAACATCTTCCGCTTCGTGCAGGCCGGCTCGGAGGTCTCGACCCTCCTCGGCCGCATGCCCTCAGCGGTGGGCTACCAGCCGACGCTGGCCGACGAGATGGGCGAGCTGCAGGAGCGGATCACCTCGACGCGCGGTCGTTCGATCACGTCGCTGCAGGCCGTGTACGTGCCTGCTGACGACTACACCGACCCGGCCCCGTTCACGACCTTCACGCACCTCGACGCCACGACCGAGCTGTCCCGCCAGATCGCCGCCCTCGGGATCTACCCCGCGGTCGATCCGCTGGCGTCGACCTCCACGATCCTCGCCCCTGAGGTCGTCGGCGAACGCCACTACGCCGTCGCCCGACGCACGCAGGAGATCCTGCAGCGCTACAAGGAGCTGCAGGACATCATCGCCATCCTCGGTCTCGACGAGCTGTCGGAGGAGGACCGCATCACGGTGAACCGGGCCCGCAAGATCCAGCGGTTCCTGTCGCAGCCGTTCTTCGTGGGTGAGGTGTTCACCGGCCTCAAGGGCGTGAACGTGCCGATCGACGAGACCATCGAGTCGTTCGAGCTGCTGTGCAACGGCGAGCTCGACGATCTCCCCGAGCAGGCCTTCCTCAACGTCGGCAACGCCGACGCAGCCCGCGCCAAGGCCAAGCAGCTCCAGGAGAGCTGAGGCGCTGATGCTCGAGGTCCAGGTCGTCTCGCCGGAGCGCATCCTCTACTCCGGCCAAGCCTCGATGGTGATCTGCCGCACCACCGGCGGCGGTGACATCGCGTTCCTCACCGGGCACGCGCCGTTCATCGGCGACTTGGCGATCTGGCCGGTCGAGGTCGTGCCCGTCGAGGGAGCCCGCGTCCGGGTCGCCGTGCACGGCGGCTTCGTCGAGGTCTCCAACGACCGGGTGACCGTGCTCTCCGACGTGGCTGAGCTCGCTGACCAGATCGACGTCCCTCGCGCCCAGCGGGCGAAGGAGAAGGCCGAGAGCGCGCTGCGGTCGGACCCGGACGACGAAGAGGCCAAGGCCGCCCTCGCCCGCGCCGAGGTCCGCATCCAGGTCGCGACCGGCACCCCCGCCCAGGCCACCGCCTCCGCCCACTAATTGGATTCTGGCGTCAATGCCGTCCGCATAGGGCACGCCATTGACGCCAGAATGAAGGGTTGTGGCGCGGAGGCGGGTTGCGGTCGCTCTTCTCCTGCCGGAGCCGTGGGCGACGGAGGTGAACGGCGTGCGACGCGCGCTCGGGGACAGAGCGCTAACCGATGTCGCACCGCACATCACGCTCGTGCACCCGGTGAACATCAGGGATACGGAGCTGCCCGCCGCGCTTGCGCTCCTGCGCGCGGTCGTCGGCGCCACCGAACCGTTCACGGTGCGGATCGGGCCCGTGCACACGTTCGAGCCGGTGACGCCGACGGCGTACCTCGGCGTGAGCGGGGATGGCGCGGCCGCCGTGCATCGGCTCTACCGAGAGCTGCGGGAGGCGCCGTTCGTGCGGCCGTCCGTGCACGAGTTCGTGCCGCACGTGACGGTGTCCAACGACTGCCCACCGGATCGCATGGCTGCTGCCATGGCGGCCCTCGCTGACTACGAGGTGGACGTCACCTGCAGGACTGTGTCACTGCTCGAACACCGGAGCGAAGGCATGCATCTTTGGAACCCCATCGCCGACGTCGTTCTCGGCTCGCTCGCCATCGTGGGTCGCGGCGGCTACGAGCTCGAGCTGTGCACCTCCACCCTCGGACCCCACCCGCAGGGCGCCGCGCCGTTCGTGGTCACGGCCCGCCACGAAGGCGAAGTCGTGGGGATGGCAAGGGGCTGGGTGCGTGATGGCGAGCCTGAGGTGGTCGAGCTCGTCGCGGACGAGGACATCGAGCGCCACCTGCTGGCGCGGGTCATGACGTTCGTCCCGCCTCCAACCGGCGATCCAACCTGACGCCCTCGCGGCGGTCCGCGGCCGCCCAGCGGGCGAACACGATCGCGGCGACGACGAGCGTCAGCAGCTCGCCGGACGACCACAAGATGCCGGCGGCCGCCCGCTGGTCACCGACCGACGGGTAGAACGCCGGGACCAGCGGACGATCGGCGGTGAGCAGCGCCACACCCAGGAAGGCGTGGAACGGCACCGCGGCCAGCACGGTCAGCAGACGGGCACCGAAGGGCACGGGTCGCGGCAGCACGTCGACGCCGAGCAGCGGCCACAGGAACACGGCACCGACGAGCACCACGTGGGCGTGGACCAGCGCGTGGATCGCACCGTGCCGCAGTGAGAGCTCGAGCAGCGGCGAGAAGTACAGCGCCACGAGCGTCCCGCCGAAGAGCACGAAGCCGACGACCGGCCGGGTGAGCACCGCCGCCGTTCGGCTGTGCACCAGTTGGAGCACGACGCGCTTCATCGACGGCGAGCAGGCCTGCAGCGCGAGCGTGATCGGTGCACCCAGGGCGAGCAGCAACGGCGCGGCCATGCCGAGCACGAGGTGCTGACCCATGTGGACGGCGAAGCCCTCCGTGTCGTAGCGCCCGAGCCCCGACTGGGTGGCGACGAGGATGAGACCGAGCCCAGCCGCGAACGCCGTCGATCGGCCCGATGCCCATCGATGCCCTCGCGCCCGCAGTCGCCGCACGCCCCACCAGTACGCCGAGCCGAGCGCCGCAACCGCGAGCAGCGCGCCGGGATCCAGCGTCCAGCCGGTCACCACATCGGTGAACGAAGGCGCGGCCATCGCTCGCCACGCTAGTAACAGCAAGGCTCTGTGGTAGACCCAAGATCATGGCCGCCGTGACGGGCGCGAACGATGTGCGGCGGCGCCCATCACCTCTCGCGATCGGGGTGGTCGTCTGGCTCTCCTCTGAGCTCATGTTCTTCAGCGGGCTCTTCGCGGCGTGGTTCACCCTGCGGGCGAGCACCAGCCCTTGGCCACCGGTGGGCGTCGAGCTCGCCACCGGCCGCACCGCGCTGGCCACCGGTGTGCTGATCGCCTCGAGCCTCACCATGCACGGAGCGGTGCGGGCCGGCGAGCGTGAGGATCGGGCGAAGGCGATCCGCTGGCTCGCGCTCACCGCGCTGCTGGGGCTGGTGTTCCTCGGGAACCAGGCGTTGGAGTACCGCCAGGCTCCGTTCTCCATCTCGTCTCACGCGTACGGCTCGATCTTCTACCTGATGACCGGCTTCCACGGTCTCCACGTGCTGGGCGGGCTGCTGTTCATGGGTGCGGTCGCCGCCGCCATCGGTGGTCGGACGTCCAAGGCACCTGCCGGCCCGACCGTGGAGGTGTGCGCGTTCTACTGGCACTTCGTCGACGTCGTGTGGGTGGCCATGTTCTCGACGATCTACCTCCTCTCGTGACGTTGACGCCGCGACGCGACGCGCTGGTGGTGCTGGCGGTGGTGTTGGGGGTGACTGCGGGAGTGGTCGTGGTGCTGCTGCTCGCAGCCCGACCGGCCCGCGGTGCCGATGACCTCGTCGCGCGCGGCAAGGAGCTCTACAGCGTCGGGTGCGTGAGCTGTCACGGGTTCGACGGTGGTGGCGTGGACGTCGACGGCGGGAGGCTCCGCGGCCCGTCGCTCAAGGCGAGCGGCGAGGCCACCGCCTACTACTACCTGTCGACCGGGCGCATGCCGCTGGCCAAGAGCGACGACCAGCCCCGGCGCAAACGCCCCGCGTACAGCACCACCGACATCGATGCGCTGGTCGCCTACGTGGGCTCGCTCGGCAACGGCCCCAAGATCCCCTCCATCGAGCTGCAAGGCGCAGACCTCGCCCAGGGCGGCGTCCTCTTCCGAGCGAGCTGCGCGCCATGCCACAGCGCAGCCGGTGCCGGCGGCGCGCTCAGCTACGGCCGCGCCGCGCCCAACCTGCAACAGGCCGAGCCGTTGCAGATCGCGTCGGCCGTGCGCTCGGGCCCAGGTGAGATGCCCGTGTTCGGGAGCGACGCCATCGACCAGCGCCAGCTGTCCGACGTCGTGTCGTACGTCCGCTACCTCCAGTCACCCGACGACCGGGGGGGCGTGCCGATCGGACGAACCGGTCCGGTGCCCGAGGGCTTCGTCGCATGGTTCTTCGGGATGGGAGCCTTCATCCTCCTCGTGGTCTGGATCGGCACGAGGAGCCCTGTGCCTCGAAGGTCCGCCCATCGAAGGACCGGCCAGAAAGGGAACGGCTCATGAGGCCAGGGGAGCGGGGAGCGGTCGTCTGCTTCCTGGTGAGCACGATCGCCTCGATCTCGCTCGCCGTCGTCTACTGGCGCGGGGGTCAGCCCCAAGCCGAGGGCGTGCTCCTCTCGCTCGTCACCGGTGGCATCGGCGCGGGCATCGTCGTGTGGGCCAAGCACGCCCTTCCCCATGGTGAGGTGGAGGAGGAGCGGCACTCGGTCGCGTCGAGCGAGGAGGAGGTCGAGGCGTTCGCAGCCGACTTCGAGGTCGCCACCGAGGTCGTCGGCCGGCGCCGCGTGCTGGTGGGCGCAGCCGGTGCTGCGCTCGCGGCCTTCGGTGCCGCGCTGCTGTTCCCGATCCGCTCGCTCGGGCCGCGGCCAGGCAAGGACCTCAAGTCGACGCCGTACGCCGGCGGCGGGCTCCGCCTCGTCACCGAGGACGGCAAGGCCGTGAAGCCCGCGGACCTCGCAGCCGACGGGGTGATCACGGTGTGGCCGGAGGGTCACACCGATGCCGCGGACGCGCCGACGCTCCTGATCCACTACCGCACGGACCAGACGTTCAAGCCCCGCGCGGGTCGTGAGGACTGGACCGTCGATGACCTCGTCGCGTACTCGAAGCTGTGCACGCACGTCGGCTGCCCCGTGGGTCTGTACCAGGCCCAGGCGGGGCTGCTGCTGTGCCCGTGCCACCAGTCGACCTTCGATGTGCTCGACGGTGCCCGACCGGTCTTCGGCCCCGCCGCCCGGTCGTTGCCGCAGCTGCCGCTCGCGGTGAACGGGGCCGGTGAGCTGATCGCCCGTGACGACTTCAGCGGCCCCGTCGGGCCCGGCTTCTGGGACCGGGATCGGTGACGGCGACGGCCAGCCGTCGCAGGCCGAGCAGGTACTCGCGTGCCGCGCGCTGGGTCGACAAGCGTCTCGGGGCCGCGCATGTGGCGCGCACCGCGCTGAACAAGGTCTTCCCCGACCA
>JBEEGB010000600.1:0-3756 GCA_041166585.1 Acidimicrobiaceae bacterium | reverse complement strand
GGCTGCGCGGGATCGAACGCGATGTTCGGAAGCGGCCGGTCCCAGCGGACCTGACCGGTCGAGGCATCGAGCCCGACGACGTGCGAGCCGTCGGTGGTGGCGATGGCGGCGACGACCGTCCGGGTGGACGGGTCGAACGCCGCGGCTCCCACCGGCGATCCCTTCACCGCGGAGGCCGTCCACACGACCGCGCCCGTCCTCAGGTCGAATGCGGTGGGCGGCGACGAGGCGATCACGACGCCGTCAGCAAGGGCGGGCGCGACGCCGGTCACGTCCGGGAGGGCCACCGTCCACCGGATGGTGCCCGACGCGGCGTCGATGGCGCGGAGCTCGCCGGTCGTCGTGGCTGCGAGCGCGTCGGCCCACAGCACGAGGCCGTCGGAGGTCACCACCGGCGCGGCGAAGGAGAAGCCGTCCCCCTTGACCGTCCACGCGAGCGTGCCGGTGTTGAGGTCCATCGCCTGGAGGTCGCCGCTCACGGCCGCGATCACGAGGTCGCCGCTCACCACCGGGTCGGTGCGAGGGACCGACTTGGTCGTGTCGAACTCGCCGACGGCGCGGCTCGAGCCGTCGGACGGGTCGACGAGGCTCACGCCGCCGAGACCGTCGACCACCACGGCTTGGCCGTCGTGCTCGACCGGCGTCATCGTGAGCGGACCGTGGTCGAGGCCAGGCGCGCGTGAGCTGGCGAGGAACCGGAGCGCCAACGGGCTGATGGCAGGGTCACCAGGGCCGAGCCGGTAGATGACCGCGTTGGCGTCGGCCATCCAGATCGCGCCGCCACCGGCGCTCAGCCCGAGCGTGAAGTCCGGCGCGGAGTCCACCTTGGACACTGCGTCCGCCGCGGAGAAGGTCTCGACGATCGTGCCGCGGTCGTCGAAGACGTCGACCGTCCCGTCGAAGCGGATGGCCACCGCGGTGTCGCCCACGGCCACGGCGTTGCCGGCGTAGAGCGACTTGGTCTCGTAGCGCGGCGCCCCGGTCGCCTTGTCGAGCGCGTCGAGGACGCCCGAGGTGTCGACCGAGAAGACGAGGCTGTCGCCGATCGCCACCTCCACCCTGCTCGGGTTGGGGATGCGGCTCGTCCACACGGAGTCGCCGCTGGTCGCGTCGATGGCGGTGACCGAGCCGAAGTTGAGCTCATCACCGCTCGAGCCGACGAAGAACGTCGAGCCGTCGGTGGCGACCGCGCCCTCCGCCGGGCCCGGCAGGTTCCCCGTCCACTTCGTCGAGCCGTCGCTCGGGTCGATGCCCAGCAGGTTCCCGTCGTCATCGCCGATCGCGACGATGCCCTGCGCCACGGCCGGCGACGACGCGACCGCGGCGGAGTCGTTCACCACCCAACGCGGCGCGCCGGTGCTGACGTCGAGCCCGTAGACGTTGCGATCCTCGCTGCCCACCACCACCGTGCCGTCGACGACGATGGGCCGGCTGGCGATGTTGTCGCCGGTGGCAAACGACCACTTGAACACGCCGCGGCTGTCGACGGCGTAGACGCGCCGGTCGGCGGAGCCGAAGAGGATCGTGCCCGATGCCGGGTCGTAGAACGGGCGGCCGTACACCGCGGACGCGGCGTGGAACCGCCAGGCCTCGAGCCCGGTCGTGGTGTCGTACGCGACCACGCTGCCGGCCTCGTCGACACCGACGACCTGGGGCGGGTCGGAGGGCACGAACACCGGCGTGGCCGCCGCGCCGACGGACACGCCGGTCGGCGCGGTGCGGCCGAAGCGCGTCAACGCCCACGCATCGGGTGAGCCGAGCTCCTTCGCGTTGTTGTCACTCGCCTTGGCGGACGGTGTCGGCGTGGCAGTCGTCGCGCCACTGAGGTTCGTCGTGCTGAGGACCGTCGTGGCTTCGACCGAGTCGGGCTGACCCACCCGCGTGGTGGTGTCCGTCCGCTCCACCAGGCCGACCCCGCTGCAGTACACGGCGGAGGTGTCGGTGGTCGACGCCGTTGCATCCGTCCCGAGCACCAGGCTCGTCTCTGCGGTGAGACAGTCGCTGAAGCTGCCGAGCGCGCTGTCGTGGGAGCCGCGGTCGGTGATCTTGCCGTCGTAGGTGTAGACGATGGTGCCGAGGGCACCGCTCGAATGCCACGGTTGGGTTCCCTCACCGGCGTCGGCCGGCAGGATCACCAGCGGCGGCGACG
Organism: Acidimicrobiaceae bacterium; assembly: GCA_041166585.1. GTDB lineage: Bacteria > Actinomycetota > Acidimicrobiia > Acidimicrobiales > JACDCH01 > JBEEGB01. The sequence goes on along the minus strand of JBEEGB010000600.1, from coordinate 1,607 downwards.
CGCCCAGGATCGTGCCGTTGTTCAGGACGATGCCCGCCTGGAAGAACCCGCCCGGTGAACGCACCGTCACCGACTCGAACGACAACGCTGACCGCTGATCCGTCGTCGACTGGAGGGACAGCGTGTGGTAGCGCGAGATCTCGGCGCGCTGGAGCGGCGCGAGCGAGCCGTTCGACGCCAGCGTGAGCGCGCGTTCGGCGTCGAGCGAGCGGACGTCGTCGAGGTTCGCGTTCGACGCGGTCGTCGCGCTGCTCGTGATCGTCGAGGGCAGGGTCAGGAAGATCTGCCCGAGTGCGAGGCGCTCGACGTTCGTGCCGTCGAAGCGCAGCAGCTTGCCGTCGCCGTCGCGCACCTCGGCCAGGAACGACATGCCGTCGCCGTCGGGCAGGTAGCGATCGAGTGCCGGACCGCCGACGCGCGGCGCGGTGCGCCACGGCTCTGCATAGAAGACGCCGGCGCTCATCAAGATGGCCAGCACCACGACGATGCCGATGCCGTCGATGAGCGCACGTCGCCGGGCCTGCGCGGGCGGCGGTGACCCGACTGGTTCTGATCCCGGCTGAGGCAGAGGCCAAGCCGGGATCGTCACTCAGCGATTGTTAGCAGGCTCCGACGCGCGCACCGCGCGAAGGGGCTCGGCCCGTCGGGTCCGGCGCCGTGGCGGCTCCGGGGCAAGCAAGCAGTCAGACCACGCGAGCAGCTCGTCGTCGGTGGCCAGGTCGGGGAGGCCGTCGAGCGAGCGTCCAGTGCGAAGCGCCAGGAGAAGAGCCATGTACGTACATCGGCAGATCGCGCGAAACGTGTAGCCCTTCTGACCATCAAGAGGCCGGATCGGGGATCTCCTGCTCCAGCGTCGCGGCTTGTGCGAACAGATCGCCCAATTGCTCCACCCGTGTGAGCACGTCGGGCGCCTCGAAGGTCAACGGCGCTCCGTTGGCGCAGGCGTCGACCTCGTCCCACGTCACGGGGGTCGACACGGTCGGGTGCGGACGGGCCCGCAGCGAGTAGACGGACACGGTCGTCTTGTGGCGCGAGTTCTGGCTCCAGTCGATGAACACCTTGCTCGGGCGCAGCGCCTTGCTCATGTTCGACAACACCCGATCGGCGTGGTGCTTCTCCATCGCCTGCGCGACGGCGAGCGCGAACGATGACGCGTGCTCGTGGGTCAGGCCGGGCAGGTTCGACGGCACGTAGAGCTGGAGCCCCTTCGACCCGGACGTCTTCGGGAAGCACTCGAGCTCGAGCCCGGCCAGCACGTCTCGGATCCAGAGCGCGACCTCCGAGCAGTCGTGGATGTCGGCCGGCGCGCCCGGGTCGAGGTCGAACACCACCATCGTCGGTGTCTCGATGTCGTCGCAACGCGCCATCGGCGCGTGCAGCTCGAGCGCGGCGAGGTTGGCGGCCCACACCAGCGAGGCGCGGTCGGCGAGCCGGCAGTACTCGATCGCCCCGCCCCGATCGCCGGGGCCGAGCGCGACCTGCACCCACTCGGGCCGGTGCTTCGGGCAGCGCTTCTCGAAGAACGACTTGTCGTCCACCCCGTTCGGGTAGCGCCGCATGGTGATCCCCCGGTCGCCCATGTGCGTGAGCATCGCCGGCGCGATGCG
>JBEEGB010000599.1:0-5067 GCA_041166585.1 Acidimicrobiaceae bacterium | reverse complement strand
CGAGCTGCGCAAGGTCCACGGAGAAGGGGTGTCGGCGCCCGCCAAGCTGGCTGGGATGGTTCTCGCCGGCAGCGTGCTGTCGCTGGCCGGTGTGAGCACGATCTTCTTCCGCGTTCCGTTCCTCGGCGTGTTCTCGTTGACACCCGACCTGTCCGCGTTCATCACCGTCGTGTGGGTGGTGGGGATGGCCAACGCCATCAACCTCATCGACGGGCTCGATGGCCTCGCCGCAGGGGTCACCGCCATCGCGGCGGGCTGCTTCTTCGCGTACGGACTGCGCCTCGACGACGCCGGCGTGCTCGCCCCCGGCAACATCGGTCCGCTCCTCGCGGTGATCACGCTCGGGATCTGCCTCGGGTTCCTGCCCTACAATTTCCACCCGGCGCGCATCTTCATGGGCGACTGCGGCGCACTCCTGCTCGGCCTGCTCATGGCCGCGTCGACGATGGCGGTGGGGGGCAGCACCGACGCTGAGTTCAGCGGATCGTCCTTCTTCTTCTTCGCCCCGCTGTTCATCCCGCTCGTGATCCTCGGCGTGCCGATCATCGACACCGTGTTCGCGATCGTGCGCCGGGCGACCCGACGCGCCGGCGTGGCCACGGCCGACAAGGAGCACCTCCACCATCGCCTCATGCGCCTCGGCCACGGCCAGCGCCGCAGCGTGCTCATCCTCTGGGCGTGGACGGCGCTGCTCTCGGGGATGGTCCTCTACCCGACGTACACGGGTCGCGGTGATGCGCTCGTGCCGATCGGGATCGCCGGCCTGGCCTTGGCCCTGTTCACGGTGTTCCACCCTGGCGCGCGCCTGGCGCGCGCCGAGCAGAACGGCGACGCGGCCGAGGACGATCCGCAGGTGGACCCCATCGGCGTCGACCACTAGGGTCCGCCCATTCGTGGAGTAGGGGCCTTCCGCCGGCGCGTCCGAACCGAATTTGCACCTCCGAATCCTGGTCTTCTAGATTGCGAAACAATTCACAAGGGGGCTGATCGCCACGGCGACGCCCACGACGTCAAAGGCGACGCGGAGTGAACCTTCGGGATCGACAGGAGCTGAACAATGGCTTCGGCAACGCCCTCTCGCGGGCCGTCGAGCTCGCGGTGACGCCGATGATCTTCGGCTTCCTCGGCTTCCTGCTCGACAGCCGTCTCGGCGCCCGTCCGGCCTTCATGCTGACGTTCTTCCTCATCGTCTTCGGCTACACGCTCTGGAAGCACTACACGCTCTACAGCGCGGCCATGGACCGCGAGCAGCACAAGCTCATCGGCGGCCGAGAGCGGGAGACATGAGCGCGGCGATGCACGCGACGGAGGTCCCCAACGTCGAGACCGAGATCGCGGGAGACATGGTCAAGCGGGTGATCCCCGCGGCGCCGGTCATCGTGCTCATCGCCGGTCTGCTCGGCGGCTCCAAGGGTGCGTGGTCGGCGGCACTCGCCGTCGCCGTCGTCACCGCCAACTTCATCCTCGCTGCCGTCTCGCTCGCGTGGGCGGCTCGCACGTCGCCCATGGCCCTGATGGCCACCGCACTCGGTGGGTTCCTGGTGCGCATGGGCCTGTTGACCGCGGTGATCCTCGCGGTGCGTCACGCGTCGTGGATCAACCTGTCGGCGTTCGCCATCACGATCCTCGCGACCCACCTCGGTCTCCTGTTCTGGGAGACGCGCTACGTCGGTGCGTCGCTGGCCTTCCCGGGAGTGAAGCCCAAATGACCCTTGGCATCGAGTTCCCACCCATCAGCCACGCCGTCGAGTGGCGAACGCTCTTCGGCGGTGACACCTTCGGTGTGAACAAGGTCGTCCTGCTGATGTGGGCGAGCGTCGTCGTCGTCTTCGCCTTCTTCTTCCTCGCCAGCCGGCGTCAGCAGCTGATCCCGGCCGGTGTCCAGAACGTGGCCGAGTCGACCGTGGACTTCATCCGCGAAGGCATCATCCTGCAGACGATCGGCGAGGACGGCCTGTACTGGACGCCGTTCCTGCTGACCACGTTCAGCTTCATCTTCGTCTGCAACATCTGGGAGGTCATCCCCGGCGCGCAGATGCCGGTGAACGCCCGGATCGCGCTGCCGGCCTTCCTCGCGGTCCTCGTGTGGGTGCTCTACCACTTCATGGGCATCAAGTCGCAGGGCTTCTTCCACTACATCAAGTCCGCAACCATCCCGCCGGGCGTGCCGAAGGCGATCCTGCCGCTCGTGTTCCTCATCGAGTTCGTCGGGATCCTCATCACCCGCCCCTTGTCCCTGGCGGTTCGACTCTTCGCCAACATGCTCGCCGGCCACCTCCTGCTCATCAGCTTCTCGGTGATCTCGGCAGCGCTGTTCGCCATCCAGTGGCAGATGGTGATCCTGCCGTTCTCGGCCTTCATGCTGGTCGCGCTCACCGGCTTCGAAGTGCTGGTGGCGTTCCTCCAGGCGTTCATCTTCACGATTCTCACCGCCGTGTACATCGGCGGCGCGATGCATCCCGAGCACTAGAGCAACCAAGGAGATCAAAGTGCTTTCTGTACTTGCCCAAGCGGCCACCAATCCGGACATCACCCCGGGTCTCACCGCGATCGGTCGTGGCATCGTCTACGGCGGCGCGGCCATCGGCCCAGGCATCGGCATCGGCCTCGTCGTCGGCAACGCCATCACGGCGATGTCTCGTCAGCCGGAATCGGCCGGCATGGTCCGGACGACCATGTTCCTCGGCATCGCCTTCACCGAAGCGCTTGCTCTGTTCGGCTTCGTGCTCTCGTTCATCATCTCGGGTTAGGAGCCCTCACAATGCGCATGCGAAAGCTGCTCGTCGCGACACTGCTCGCCGGCGGCGCGCTGTTCCTCGTGCCCACGGTGGCATCGGCGCAAGAAGCGCCGACACCCACCACGGCCAAGCTCACCGAGGAGTCGGAGCACTGCATCCAGCTCCTCGAGCAAGGCAAGAAGCCGACGGACTGCCACAAGGCTCCTTCGCCGATCCTGCCGGAGACCAACGAGCTCATCTGGGGCGCGATCTCCTTCACCGTGCTGCTCGTGCTGCTCTACAAGTTCGCGTGGCCCGGCCTCAAGAAGGGGATGGAGGCCCGCAGCGAGAGGATCCGCACGGACCTCGAGGTGGCGGAGTCGGCGAAGGCCGACGCGCAACACCTGCTCGACGACTACAAGGCCCAGCTGGCTGACGCCAAGAACGAGTCCGCTCACATCATCGAGGAGGCCCGTCAGACGGCCGATGCGCTGAGGCGGGAGGCCGAGCAGCGCCTGCAGACGGAGCTCGCCGAGCTGCGCGCCCGTGCCTCCGCGGACGTCGAGGCGGCCAAGGCGCAGGCCATCGCCGACCTCCGGGCCGAGGTGGCGACGCTCGCCATCGGTGCGGCCGAGGTCGTCATCCAGAAGAACCTCGACCGCGAGACCCAGATGCAGCTCATCGAGAACTACATCAACCAGGTCGGAGCGCGTCAGTCGTGAGCACTGCGACCGACGATCGGGTCCGGGCCTATGCCGAGAGCATGCTCGCCATCGCAAAGGCGGAGGGCACGCTCGACGAGGTGTCGGACGAGCTGTTCCGCTTCGCTCGGGCCCTCGAGTCGTCGGAGGAGCTGCGCGCCGCGCTCACGGACCCGCACCTTCCGGCCAGTCGCCGGCAGCAGATCGTCGAGGACCTCCTCGGCGGCAAGGCCACCCCGACGACGGTGGCGCTGGTTTCCATGGCCGTGGGCGCCGGCCGTGCCAAGGACCTTCCGGCCATCATCGACTCCCTGGTGCAGCGCAGCGCCGAGGAGTCCCACAAGGCTGTGGCCGAGGTCCGGTCGGCCGTCGAGCTCACGGAAGACCAGCGCGCGCGGTTGGCGGAAGCCATCCAGCGCGCCACCGGCAAAGCGGTCGACGTGAAGGTCGTCATCGACCCGACCGTCCTCGGCGGCATCGTCACCACCGTCGGCGACACCGTCATCGACGGCTCCGTCCGGTCACGGCTCGAACAGCTCAAGCACGCCTTCTAAGGAACAAGGGAAGGACCTACAGCCCGATGGCTGAGCTCACGATCAACACCACCGACATCATCGAAGTGCTCAAGCGGAACCTCGAGGGCTTCACGCCCGATGTCAGCCTGTCTCAGGTCGGGCGCATCCTCGAGGTCGGCGACGGCATCGCCCGGGTCTCGGGCCTGCCCGATGTCGGCGTCAACGAGATCCTCGAGTTCGAGGACGGCACCTTCGGCCTCGCCCTGAACCTCGACGAGGAGTCGATCGGTGCCGTCGTCCTCGGCGAAGGCACCGAGATCCAGGAAGGCCAGACCGTCAAGGCGACCGGCCGCATCCTGTCGGTGCCGGTCGGCGACGCGCTGCTCGGCCGTGTGGTCAGCGCCCTCGGCGAGCCGATCGACGGCCGCGGCCCGATCACCGGCGCCCAGCTGCGCCGCGTGGAGATCCAGGCCCCCGGCATCACCGGCCGCAAGCCCGTGCACGAACCGCTGCAGACCGGCATCAAGGCCATCGACGCCATGACCCCGATCGGGCGCGGTCAGCGCGAGCTGATCATCGGCGACCGCAAGACGGGCAAGACGACGGTGTGCATCGACACGATCCTGAACCAGAAGGGTCAGGGCGTGAAGTGCATCTACGTGGCCATCGGCCAGAAGGCCTCGACGGTGGCCAGCACCGTCGACATCCTGCGCGCCCACGGGGCCCTGGAGTACACGGTCGTCGTGTCGGCTCCCGCCTCGGATCAGGCCCCGTTCAAGTACCTCGCACCGTTCGGTGGCTGCGCCATGGGCCAGCACTGGATGGAGAACGGCGAGCACGCCCTCATCGTCTACGACGACCTGTCCAAGCAGGCCGAGGCCTACCGCCAGCTGTCGCTGCTGCTCCGTCGCCCACCGGGACGTGAGGCCTACCCCGGCGACGTCTTCTACCTTCACAGCCGCCTGCTCGAGCGGGCCGCGAAGCTCAGCGACGACCGTGGCGCGGGGTCGCTCACCGCGCTCCCCGTCATCGAGACGAAGGCCGGCGACGTGTCGGCCTACATCCCGACCAACGTGATCTCGATCACCGACGGCCAGGTGTACCTGATCGACGACCTGTTCAAGTCCGGCGTTC
>JBEEGB010000598.1:0-6375 GCA_041166585.1 Acidimicrobiaceae bacterium | reverse complement strand
GGTTGATGAGCCGGTCGATGTCCCAGAGCCGGTAGCGCTCGATGGCGACCGCGATGAAGACCTCGAGCACGATGACCGCGAGCAGCCTGAGCGGCGCGAGCGTCTCCCCGAAGTCGCCGACGACGTTGAGCGCGAACGCGGATCCGACACCGAAGAGGAACCATTTCAGCTGGGCGCGCACCGCGGGCTCGGCGTGACGGAGCCGGGACACCAGCGCCGCGAACGCGAATGCGAAGCCGGCGAGGGCGGCGAGGATCGCGAGGAGAAAGCAGCCCATCACCACTCCGGCGCGCCAGCCTTCGATGGTCGGCGGATCCGGTATCAGGCGTGGCCCCCGGAACCCCCACGAGAACACCAGCACACCAGCGAGGAGCACCACCATCGCCGCCGGCGCGAGCTCGACGCGACGCCAGCGGCCGGGTGGGGCGAGACCGTCAGGGAACCACAGCACGAGCAACGGCACGGTCGGCAACAAGAACAGTGGCCCGGCGAACAAGATCCACGTTGCCACCGGCCCGCCCGGCCATGATCCTGGGGCGACCACATAGTCGTGATGGACCCACACGTCGGCCAGCACCTCGACGCCGCGCAGTGGACCGTACATACAGAACAACCACCCGAGCCGATTGCCGGGATGGCGCGACACGATGAACGCGCCCAAGATCGGCATCGTCGCGACCAGTACCGCCGAGAAACCGAAGTCCTCGTGCACGAATCGCCGCCACGTCAAACCGTCGCGCACCGCGATCGGTACCGCCCACGCGACGGCGAGGACCGAGATCGCCGCGATCGCCCAGGCAATGGCAGGAGCTGCCGTGTTCGAGCGTCGCACCACGGCATCGTCCCACGGGCGTCATCCGGGTGACGTCCGTGGGGGCACGGACGACGCGATCCGCCCCCGCACCGATGCGCCGTCACCTGCTCGAGGCGCATCGTGAGCCCACACACTCACGAGCTTGAAGGAGCCAACCATGATCGCTGTACTGCCCCTCATCGGGGGACTGCTGCTCGGACGCTTCGTCGCAAACCGCCGAGCAGCGATCGCCGCCCAAGCCGCCCTCGTCGCTCTCGCGGCCGCAGTCCTCATCGCGACCGCACCCAGCCACGACGCCAGCTATGGCGAAGGCGTGCTACTCGCCGTCATTCTCGTACCTGTCTGCATCGCGACCTTCGCCCTCGGCTCACTCTGGCAGCGCCGCAACCATGCCCCTCAAGGCGTCAGGACGTCGTAGGACCGAGCGACGCACACGCGATCAATGGTCACAGCATCTGCGAATCGCGTGAGCACAGTGGTCGCTCGAGCGAGGGGCAGAAGAACTGGGAACAACGTCTGAGTGTTCACGATAGGAACCGCAGGTCTGGATCACTCTGCTGCCTGGAGGTACGGGTCGAGTGCCTTCGTCGGCAGTACGAGCCGATCTGGCCGACCCACGATCGGTGCGAAACCATGGTGAACGTAGAACGACACGGCGGCATCGACGATGACGTATCGGCCGCCGACGTCGGGCGCAGCGATCGCGGCGCGGGTGAGCGCGCTCGCGAGCAGCTGCGAGCCAAGCCCTTGACGGTGCAGCGCGCGGTCGAGCGCTAGGCGAGCGATCAGGTAGCAGGAGATCCGATCCGGTGACCCGCGACCTTGCTTCTTGGTGAGCGTGTCCCGCTCGATGAATTGTTTGATTTCTCCCGAGCGCGTTCCCACCACATGGCTACCGCGGGGGCCGACGAGCCGAACAGCCGGGATCGTCGGGCTCATAACCCGCGGTCGCGGGTTCAAATCCCGCCTAGCCACCGATCGAGGCATGAGTTCTCGGCGACCGTGCCGCTCAGGGCGGCGGCTCCGGCGGCACGAGCTTCGAGGTGATTGCGCTCATGAGCTCGATCACCTCGCGGCGCGACAGGCTCCGGAAGTACCGCTCCGCCTGCCGGTTCGCATCGCCGGACGGCGTCGACGGAGTGGTGCCCAGCATGGCGAGCGCGTCGGCGACGACGGCGGCAGGCTCCATTGCATCGCTCACGTCGCCGTCAGCGGGCTGCGTCTTCTGCCACGACAACGTGCGTGTCGAGCCAGGCCGGATGGCGATGACGTCGACGCCGCGGTCGCGCAGCTCGTACCACAGTCCTTCGGCGAGCACGAGGTTGAAGGCCTTCGTCGCCGAGTACAGCGCGACCTGCGCAGCTCCGGTTTCCGCCGCGAGCGACGACATGATGACGATGCCGCCCCGACCTCGAGTCGCCATCGCTCGGCCGAGCTCATGCGCGAAGACAACCGTCGCGCGCGAGTTGATGTCGAGTGCGGTGAGCAGGGAATCGAGCTCGCTCTCGACGAACGGCCCGACCGGAGACCACGCCGCGTTCGCAACGAGCAATCCGACCTCGTGCCCGCGCGTCGCCTCGCGGAGCTCGACCAGCAGCCGGTCTGCCGGCCAGGCGAGATCCATGGCGACGGTGGTGACGCCATCGCTACCGCCAAGCTCGCGCGCGATCTCTTCGAGTGCCGTTTCGTCACGGTCGAGGATGATCAGGTTCATCCCCAACGCCGCCAGCTGGCGGCAGTACTCGGCGCCGATGCCGTTGGCCCCGCCCGTCACGAGCGCACAGGGCCCGTAGCGGAGCATGAAGTCAGCGACGCTGAGTGGGGCGATCACCGCGGCGCAACGTACTCGGCTGACCGCGTGCCAGCGTTGGTCTGCCACAACAACGCTGCTGGCAGGGCACACGACGTCTCACTGCTCGAGGCGGCGGAGCGCAGCCGCGAGCGTGGGGTCGTGGCCGGCCTCGAACATGGGGCGTTGGCCGGCGCGTGTTTGCAGGACGGCGATGCGGGTGGCGATGGCGGAGGCTCGCATCAGTGCGAAGACCTCGTACCACTGGAGGTCCTGGAGCGGACGGTCGAGCGCTGCGGTCGCCCGCGCGATGGTCTCGTCTCGCGTTCCGAATCCGGGCACGGCCATGCCGGTGAGGTCTGTTTGCACGTGCTCGAGGGCGAGGTGCCAGGCCAGATCCATCTCGATCGGTCCGGCCGACGCCATGTCCCAATCGAGGATCGCCCGCGGTGCGGTCGAGGTCTCGTCGAAGACGACGTTGCCGAGCCGGACGTCGCCCCACAGCAGACCGGCCGGTGGCTCGTCCGCCGGGGCGTGCTGGCGACACCACGTCACGACCTCCATGAGCGCGCGTGGTGGGGCGGCCTCGGTGGACCATGCGACGTAGACGTCCCATGCGTGCAGCTCTTGCGCGAGCCCTGTGCGAAGCCCGAGGTCGGCGACCGGCGTGTGGTGGATGGCGACGATCGAGTCGATGTAGCCCTGCCAGACCGATCTCCGTGCCCCATCGCTGGGGAGGCCGGAGAGCCAGAGGTCGGTCGGGGTGAAGTCCGACGGGATCACCCCGGCCGCGAAGGGCATCGCGATGAACGGCGCCCCGAGGTAGGTCGGATCAGGCTCGTAGTGGGCTGGCCCGGCCACGGGCACCCCCGCCGCCCCGGCCGCGTTCTGCACGGCCGCCTGCTGCGCCAGGTCGTAGGTCGGGAAGATGCCCTCCCCTAGCGGCGGGAGGCGGACCACCAGCTCGCGGTCGACGAGGAGCGTCTCGCACGAGAAGCCCGCCGATGGCCGTTCGATCGCGCCGACCGGATATCCGAGCCAGCCCTCGAGTCCGACGCGGACCTCGTCGAGGTCGCGCCCGGCGGTCAGCGTCATCAGAAGAAGCTGTTGGCCTCGGTGAGCCCGAGGTCGGGATGGGGCCCCGCGAAGATCGACTGCAGGTTGCCGACGCCCACACCGCCGCCGACGGGGTCCTCGACGCGGACGAGGTTGTCTCGGATCTGGTGGACGCGACGGGCCGTCGCGGGATCGGAGCAGTCGGGGATGTGCTCCCCGTCGACATGCAGCTCGCCCCGCCACTCACCGTGCCAGTGCCCGTCGAACCCGAAGTAGAGCCCGGTGCCGAGGTGGAACCCAGTGTCGCCGAGAGCGGTGATCCGCAGCGGCCGAGCCGATCCGTCGGCCATGGTGCAGTCGAGCTCAGCCGACAACAGGCGCCGGTTGTCGTCGCGCACCTGCGGACGCGCCACCAGCGCCACGAACGGCTCGCGCCGGCCGTCGGGGTGCTCGATGCCGCCTTGCAGCTCGACGCGCTCCCAGCCCGCGACGCCGTGGCGCTGGTAGTAGAGGTGCAGGCCGTACCGGGCGCCGTCGGCGCGGTCGAGCAGCATCGGCGACCAGATCACCGTGGTCGACACGCTGATCGGCCGCGGCGCGTCCTCCACGTCGGCGACCGGGGCTCCCACCTGATACCGGACGCCCCACGAGTGGTCCCTCGTCGACACCGAGGTCGCGTCATCGAGCTCGTGGCGTTCGCCGTCGACCTCCACCCAACCCTCAGCCGTCCCGATCTGGTGGTAGCGGACGATGTCCGCGTCGAGGCGCAGCCCGTCGCGCGACCGGTGGTGCTCCGGGTTCTCCAGCGCACACGGCACCGCCGCGGTGAACGTCCACTCGAAGCTGATCGGCACCACGTCGTTGGGCGCGAGCGAGAACCGCACCACCCGCAGCGGCTCGAGCACCTCGTAGCGGATCGGACCGGTCTCGAGGCGCTCGACGTCGGGCGCGAGGCGGCGACTCGAGCGCACGGTCCACTGCTCGGTCCCGCGGCTCACGCCTGCGTACGCATCGAGCACGTCGCGGTTCGGGTACTTCCCCATGCCGAACCCCAGCGCGATCGTCCCGTCCTTGCGCGCCGCCATCGCGCAGACCTTTTCGGTCCACGATCGATCCGACTGGCTGACCGTGGCGAACGTGTCGGTGATCTGGTGGTGGAACGTCTCGTCGGCGGGGACCAGCGGGCCGAGCGTCGTCATGGTGATCCTGGGTGCAGCACCGCCGGTAGCTCCGCCAGGCTGCGCGTCAGTGTCGAGGCCACGTAGGTCGGTTCGCCGGCCAGCTCATAGGACGGGTGGCGACGAAGCAGCTCCTCCAGGACGACCTTGGCTTCGAGCCGAGCAAGGCTTGCGCCGAGGCACAGGTGCTCACCGAAGCCGAAGGCCACGTGCGCGGGCGTCGGCGGCCGGGCGATGTCGAAGCGATCGGCGGTCGGGCCGAACACCGCCGCATCGCGGTTGCCAGAGGCGTAGAGCAACACGAGGTAGTCCCCGGCCGACACCTTCGCACCGGCGATCTCGAGGTCCTGCGTCGCGGTGCGACAGAACGCCTGGATCGGGGTGACCCAACGCAGCATCTCCTCGATGGCCGCGGGCATGAGCGAGGGATCTGCCGCGAGTGCCGCTCTCTGGGAGGGGTGCTCGGCCAGGGCCTGCGCCCCGCCGGAGATGAGGCTACGCGTGGTCTCGTTCCCGGCGACCATCAGGGTCATGCAGAAGAGCTGCACTTGCGCCTCGTTCAGCGGCACGTCGCCGACCTGCGATGTCGCCAGCAGCGAGAGCAGGTCGTCGCCAGGAGACTCGAAGCGTTCCCGCACGTGGTCATGGAGGAACAGCATGAACTCGGTCGCCGCCGCGACGACCTCCTCTGTCGGGTTGTCAGTTATCTCGATCGTCGCGTCCGACCAGCGGCGCACCTGGGCCATGTCCTGCTCGCCCATCCCCAACAGCTCGGCGATCACCGCGACCGGTATCGGCAGCGACATTCGCTCGACCAGGTCGACGACGTGTGCGGCCGGCACGTCGTCGAGCGCGTCGAAGGCGTCGGTCGTGATGCGGCGCACCGTTGCCTCCATCTTCGCGACGGCCCGCGGGCTGAACTCGCGGTTGAGGAGCTTGCGATAGTCGGCGTGTAGCGGCGGGTCGAGGTGGAGGAGCGACCCGGCCTCGTCGTTCGGGTCCACCGCCCGCAACGGGTCGTTGACGAGCGCGCCGTGGCGGGAGCTGAAGCGCGCCGGGTCCCGGCTGATCTCGCGGATCTCGTCGTACCGCGACACCAGCCACATGCCGTTCGCCGAACGGTGCACAGGCGAATTGGTGCGGAGCCACTCGAGCAGCTCGAAGTAGTCGGCGCGGAGGTAGAAGCCGGCTTGCTCGACGTCGAGCGTCTCGAGCGCGGACGGAACGGTGGAGCTCGTCGGAGGTGTCATCAAGGGTCGAGTCGGTTGAGCTCGCGGAGCCATGAGATGAGAAGGTAGAGGCCGTCATCGAGGCTCATCGGGTCATAGCCGAGCTCGTGGTGCGTGGGGTTGTCGTCGGTTCGTGGGGTCCGGTCCTCGTTGACCGCAGCGTCCGCGATGGCGTAGAGGGTCGGCCCGAACCTGTCGAGCACCTGCTGCGGGGCGGTGCGGTGGTCGATGTCCTCGACTCTGTGCTCGACACCGGCGAGCTCGCAGGCGCGGTTGCAGGCGGCGGCGGTGCTGATCTCGTCCTCGGGT
>JBEEGB010000597.1:0-3830 GCA_041166585.1 Acidimicrobiaceae bacterium | reverse complement strand
CGTGAGCCCGGCAAGGTGTCGATGTACGTGTGCGGGCCCACCGTCTATGGCCCACCGCACCTCGGGCACGGTCGCTTCTCGCTCGTGTTCGACGTGCTGCGCCGCTACCTCGAGTGGGGCGGCGACGAGGTCCGCTACGTGTCGAACATCACCGACGTCGACGACAACATCATCAAGCGCGCCAACCGCGAGGAGCGTGACTGGCACGACGTGGCGCTGAAGTGCGAAGCCGTGTGGTGGCAGGCGATGGACGCCATCGGCGTCAAGCGCCCGACGGAGGATCCGCACGCGTCGGCGTTCATCGAGCGCATGGTCGAGCTGATCGGCAGCCTCGTCGAGCGGGGCATCGCGTACGAGACCTCGGACGGTGTGTACTTCCAGGCCGAGCGGGTGGAGGACTACGGGCTCCTCGCCCGCCAGTCGATCGACTCGCTCCGTTCGGGTGCGAGGGTCGAGGCCAACGAGGAGAAGCGCAGCCCCGTCGACTTCGCGCTCTGGAAGAAGGTGAAGCCGGGCGAGCCGTCGTGGCCGTCGCCGTGGGGCGATGGACGGCCGGGTTGGCACACCGAGTGCGTGGTGATGTCGCTCGACCTTCTCGGAGACCGCTTCGACCTGCACGGTGGGGGTCAGGACCTCGCGTTCCCGCACCACGAGAACGAGCGGGCGCAAGCGGTAGCCCTCGGCCACCGGTTCGCCACCCACTGGGTGCACAACGGCTTCGTCGAGGTCGACGGCGAGAAGATGTCGAAGTCGCTCGGCAACTTCACGAACCTGCTCGACCTCATCGAGACGACTGATCCGCGGGCCTACCGCCTGCTCGTCCTGCAGTCGCACTACCGCGCGCCGATCGAGGTGTCGAAGGACACGGCGGCCGCGGCGGCGAAGGCGCTCGAACGGCTCGACACGTTCGCCCGGCGCTTCGTGACCGCGCAGGGCGGCGCGGCCGACGACGCCGCGCTCGAACGGTTCCGCGAGCGCATGGACGACGACCTCGACACCCCGGCCGCCATGGCGCTGCTGTTCGACTTGGTGCGCCGGGCCAACGCCGACGACGACGAGCGGGCCGCGGCGACGGCGTTCGTGATCGCCGACGCGGTCGGGCTCCCGTTGCGCACCGCGTCTGGTGATGTCGGTGACGACGCCCACGAGCTCGCTCGCCGTCGCGACGAGGCGCGAGCCCAGCGCGACTTCGCGCTGGCCGACGCGCTGCGCGACCAGCTCCAGCAGCTCGGCTACGAGGTGTCCGACACCCCGTCAGGCACCGCCCTCCGCAAGCGCTGACCTCACCCGTGCGAATGTTGGATGCGAACGGTGCGCTTTGCGCAACGCTGCCTCCGAAGTTCGGCGTGGGGTGGACGCTCAGAGACCGATCTGAACGGGCGGGAGGATGCCGGTGTCGACGGTGATGCCGGGCGCCTGGTCGGCGGGCGGGGGTGAGCCGACGACGATCGGTCCGGCTTGGACGCCTCCGCCACCGGCGCCGGCGCCGGCGCTGACGGGCTGACCGCCGACGGTCGTGCCACCGGAGACACCGGGCCCGGTGGACGGGGGAGCGGTTGCCGCAGGATCGCCGCCGCTCGGTGGCGGTGTGGCGCCGGGGCCGGGCGACTGCGCCGCCGCGGGGCTGGCTGCCTGCGCGGCGGGTGTTCCGGAAGCGGAGCGGGCCACCTCGGCGGCCACGGACTGGCCCGTCGACGCGGCTGCGGTGCGGCGAGGGGCGTTGCTCACGTAGGACGCGGCGGCCGTCGGTCGCGCGGGTGCCACGGGTGCCGCCTTCGCTGCCGCAGGCGCTGCCGGAGCTGCCTCGCTGGCGGGCGCAGCCAGCAGCGGCGCGCGGCTCGGTTGCTTGGACCCGCTCTGGGTGAGGGCTCCGATGACCCCGAGGGCCAGGATGGTCGCGGCCGCGATGCCGACGACGCGCTCGGTCAACGGTCCGCGGGGCAGCACGAACGCGAGGCCGTGGCCGCGGGCCGCCTCGCGCTCGGCACGCCACGCCGCCCAACGCTCGACGGTCACGGACCGGAGCCCGGCGGGCAGGCTCGTCACGAGCGGACGAAGCGAGGTCCGAAGGTCAGGCGTCGTGGCAACGGTGGGCGCGGCGCTGAGGAGCCGCTCGCGGAGGCCGACCTCGGCCTTGCGAACGAGGCTGGCGGCGGCGTCGGGGGACAGCCCGAGCAGCGGTGCGATCTGGGCCGGGGCTCCACCCTCGACGTCGGCGAGCCAGAGCGCGGCACGCCAACGTTCGGGCAGGCGACGGAACGCGGCGGCCACCGCGTTGGGAGCGGCCGCGTCAGCCGTCGGCGTGCGCCGCGCCTCGACGCTCGCGGCCTCGAAGGTGGCGCGCACGGCGAGCAAGCGGAACGGCGTGGCCACCGAGGTGGTGCGCGCGTTGAGGTGACGGAACGCGTTGGTGAAGCCGTTGGCGACTGCGGCCTCGGCGGCGGCAGCGTTGCCGCCAACCGCGAGGGCGAGACGCCACGCCGGGTGGGCATGGCGGCGGAACAGCTCCTCGAACGCACCCCGATCGCCGTCCTGCGCCATCGTCACGAGGTGGGCGTCGTCGGCGTCGATCCGGACCGGCCCTTCTGCAGCTTCGGCCATGCTTCCCCCTTCAACACGTGTGCTGGACTGCTCATTCGCCGCCCTGCGGCCCCCCTCCTGCCCGCTCGGGGCGCAAACGATGCGTTCCCTGCCCGGTCCTGCTCCGACGCGGCGAATCTTCCGACTTGACGGTCCTCCCGGAAAGCGCGTGGGCTGTCAGCCGTGGCCCGGCAACGAACTCGTCGCGAGCGCCGGCCGCTCCCTCCCGGCTTCGGCGTCATCTGGACGACCGTGGCCCTCGACTTGATCGGCTTCGGGATCATCCTCCCGGTGCTGCCCCGATTCGCCGAGGATTCCGGCGCCTCGCCGACCACGGCGGGCTTCCTCGTCGCGTCGTTCTCGATCGCACAGCTGCTGTGCTCGCCGTTGTGGGGCCGGGTCTCCGATCGGATCGGACGCAAGCCGGTGCTCATCGTCTCGTTGGTCGGCACCGCCATCGGCAGCCTGCTCACGGGGCTGGCCGGCAGCGTCCTCCTGCTGCTGTTCATCGGCCGCATCGTCGACGGCGCATCGGGCGCCAGCGTCTCCGTCGCGCAGGCCGCCGTCGCTGACATCGCCTCGCCCGAAGATCGGCCGCGGTTGCTCGGCCTCCTCGGCGCAGCCTTCGGAGCCGGGTTCGCCCTGGGCCCGGCCATCGGTGGCCTGGCCGCGCTCGTCGACCATCGCCTCCCCTTCTTCGTCGCCGCCGCAATCGCCGCCGTGAACGCCGTCGCCGCCATCCGCCGCCTCCCCGAGACCCATCCCGACCGTTCTGGCGTCAACCAGCTCGCACATGCGAACTCAGTGACGCCAGAACGAGATGGGCCGACACAGGAGGTCGCGGCGCGGGGTCAGCTGTTGCAGCTGGTGCTGGTGATGTTCATCGCCGTGGTGGCGTTCAGCGCGTTCGAGGCGACGTTCTCGTTGCTGACCAAGGCCCGCTTCGAGCTGTCCGAGAGCGGGACGTACGGCGTCTTCTTCGTGATCGGCATCGCGCTCGTCGTGGTGCAGGGAGCACTGATCCACCCGGTGACGTCGTTGCTCGGCGAGACCAAGACCATCCGCATCGGCCTCGCCGCGAACGCGCTCGGGCTCGTGCTCGTCGCGCTCGACTCGGGATGGGTCACGCTCGCTCCCGGCCTGCTCTTCCTCGTGATGGGCCAGGGCCTGCTGGCGCCCACCCTCGCGTCGGCGGTGGCGGGACGGGCGCGCCGCGACCGCAGGGGCGCGACGCTCGGCTTCCAGCAGTC
>JBEEGB010000596.1:0-8351 GCA_041166585.1 Acidimicrobiaceae bacterium | reverse complement strand
GCACGGAGGCCGCGCCCTGGCGGATCGCGGTGCCGAGGCAGTCGGCCCCCGTGTCACCGCCACCGATGATGATCACGTGCTTGCCCTTGGCCGTGATTGGCGTCGCCTCGGGATCGAGGTCGCCCTCCTGGGCACGGTTCGACCACGGCAGGTACTCCATCGCCTGATGGATGCCGTTGAGCTCCCGGCCCGGCACGGGCAGGTCGCGCCACGCGGTCGCCCCACCGGCCAGCACGACCGCGTCGCAGGCAAGGACCTCCTCGACCGGCACGTTGCCGCCGACGTTGGCCTCCGTACGGAACACCGTGCCCTCCGCCGTCATCTGCGCGATGCGGCGATCGAGGTGGCGCTTCTCCATCTTGAACTCGGGGATGCCGTAGCGCAGGAGCCCACCGATCCGGTCGGCTCGCTCGTAGACGACGACGTCGTGGCCCGCGCGCGTCAGCTGCTGCGCGGCAGCGAGCCCCGCGGGACCGGAGCCGACGACGGCGACTCGCTTGCCGGTCTTGACCGATGACTTCACCGGCACGACCCAGCCCTCGTCCCAGGCGCGGTCGATGATCTCGACCTCGATCTGCTTGATGGCAACCGGGTCCTGGTTGATGCCGAGGACGCATGCGCCCTCGCACGGCGCAGGGCAGAGGCGACCCGTGAACTCGGGGAAGTTGTTGGTGGCGTGCAGCCGGTCGATGGCGTCCTTCCAACGATCGCGGTACACGAGGTCGTTCCAGTCCGGGATGATGTTGCCGAGGGGGCAACCGTTGTTGCAGAACGGGATGCCGCAATCCATGCACCGCGCCGCCTGCACCCGAACCTCGCCTTCGGGGAAGTCCTCGTAGACCTCCTGCCAGTCGAGGATGCGCACCGGGATCGGCCGCCGCGTCGGCAGCTTCCTGTCGTGCTTCAAGAACCCCTGGATGTCACCCATGGGCTGCAGCCATGATCGCCTCGTCCACGTTCCGGCCCTGCTCCTCCGCGAGCTGGATCGCGTCCAGCACCCGCTTGTAGTCCTTGGGGAACACCTTCACGAAGCTCCGGACCTCGTCGTGCCAGCGGGCGAGGATGCGCGCCGCGACACCGGAGTCCGTCTCCGACTGATGGGTCCTGATCACCGACCGCAGCCAGTCCTTGTCCTCCTCCTCGAGCGGGTCGAGGTCGACCATCTCGAAGTTCAGGCGCCGCGCGAAGGTGTCGTCGGGGTCGTACACGAACGCCAACCCGCCCGACATGCCGGCACCGAAGTTGCGGCCCGTCGGGCCGAGCACGACGACGCGACCGCCCGTCATGTACTCGCACGCGTGATCGCCGACGCCCTCGACCACCGCGGTGGCTCCGGAGTTGCGGACGGCGAAGCGCTCCCCCACGAGCCCACGGATGTACACCTCACCCGACGTGGCCCCGTACAGGATCACGTTGCCGGCGATCACGTTCTCCTCGGCCACGAAGTCGGGGTGTGAGTCGCGCGGCGGGAAGAGCATCAGCCGGCCGCCGGAGAGGCCCTTGCCGAAGTAGTCGTTGGCGTCGCCTTCGAGGCGCAGCGTGATCCCCTTCGAGACGAACGCGCCGAAGCTCTGGCCGGCCGAGCCCATGAAGTGCACCTGGATCGTGTCGTCAGGCAGGCCGTCGCCGCCGTAGCGCTTGGTCACCTCGTGCCCGAGGATCGTTCCGACGGTGCGGTTCACGTTGCGGATCGGCATCTCGAGCGTGACCGGCGAGCCGTCCGACAGCGCGCCCTCGCAGAGCTGCACCAGCGTCTGGTCGAGCGCCTTTTCGAGCCCGTGGTCCTGTGTCTTGGTGCAGTGCAGGTCCTGGTCGGCCCACACCGTCTGGGGCTGGTAGAGGATCGGCGCGAGGTCGAGGCCGCGGGCCTTCCAGTGCTCGACGGCCTCGCGGACGTCGAGCGCATCGGCGCGGCCGACGGCCTCGGCCAAGGTGCGGAAACCCAGGGCGGCGAGGTGCTCGCGCACCTCCTCGGCGATGAACTCGAAGAAGCTCACGACGAACTCGGGGCTGCCGGCGAAGCGCTTCCGCAGCACCGGGTTCTGCGTCGCGATGCCGACAGGGCACGTGTCGAGGTGGCAGACCCGCATCATGATGCAGCCCGACACGACGAGCGGAGCCGTCGCGAAGCCGAACTCCTCAGCACCGAGCAGCGCGGCGATGACGACGTCGCGCCCGGTCTTGAGCTGCCCGTCGGTCTGCACCACGATCCGGTCGCGGAGCCCGTTGAGCAAAAGGGTCTGCTGGGTCTCGGCGAGGCCGAGCTCCCACGGTCCGCCCGCGTGCTTCAGCGAGGTCAGCGGCGCGGCGCCGGTGCCACCGTCGTGCCCGGAGATCAGCACGACGTCGGCCTTCGCCTTGGCCACACCGGCCGCAACCGTGCCGACGCCGACCTCGGCGACGAGCTTCACGTGCACGCGCGCGTCGGGGTTGGCGTTCTTCAGGTCGTGGATCAGCTGCTTGAGGTCTTCGATCGAGTAGATGTCGTGGTGCGGCGGCGGTGAGATCAACCCCACGCCCGGCGTGGAGTGCCGGGTCTTCGCGATCCACGGGTACACCTTGCTTCCCGGCAGCTGGCCGCCCTCACCGGGCTTGGCCCCCTGGGCCATCTTGATCTGGAGGTCGTCGGCGTTGGTCAGGTACTCCGACGTCACCCCGAAGCGGCCGGACGCCACCTGCTTCACCGCCGAGCGGCGCAGGTCGCCGTTCGGGTCGGGCATGAAGCGGTCGCTGTCCTCGCCGCCCTCACCGGTGTTCGACTTGCCGCCGATCCGGTTCATCGCGATCGCGAGCGTCTGGTGCGCCTCGGCGGAGATGGATCCGTACGACATCGCGCCGGTGGAGAAGCGCTTCACGATCTCCGAGACCGGTTCGACGTCCTCGATCGGCACCGGCGGACGCACACCGTCGTTGAACCGGAACAGCCCGCGGAGCGTGGCGAGCGTCCGGGCCTGGTCGTCGACGAGCGACGTGTACTCCTTGAAGATGTCGTAGCGCTTCGACCGGGTGGCGTGCTGCAGCTTGAACACGGTCTCGGGGTTGAACAGGTGGTGCTCGCCCTCCCGCCGCCACTGGTACTCGCCGCCGGGCCACAGGTCGCGGTGGGCGAGCTCCTCGGGGCGATCGAGGTAGGCGTGGTGGTGCCGGGCCTCGACCTCCTGCGCGATCACGTCGAGACCGATGCCGCCGAGCTTCGACGTCGTGCCGGTGAAGTAGTCCCCGATCACCTCCGCGCTGAGGCCGACCGCCTCGAACACCTGCGCTCCGGTGTAGGAGGCGACGGTGGAGATGCCCATCTTCGACATCACCTTGAGCACGCCCTTGCCGCAGGCCTTGATGTAGTTGTGCACGGCCTGGCTCTTGGTGACGCCGACGAGCATGCCCTGGTCGATCATGTCCTCGACCGTCTCGAACGCGAGGTACGGGTTGACCGCGCCGGCGCCGTAGCCGAGCAGCAGCGCCATGTGGTGCACCTCGCGCGCGTCCCCCGCCTCGATCACGAGGCCGACCTTGGTGCGCGCCTTCTCCCGGATGAGGTGGTGGTGCACCGCGGCGACGAGCAGCAACGACGGGATCGGCGCCAGCTCCGCCGTCGCGTAGCGATCCGACAGGATGATGACCTTCGCGCCCTGCCGGATGGCATCGGAGACCTTCGCCCTGACGTCGTCGAGGGCGCGGCGCAGGCCCTCGCCACCCTCGGCGATCGGGAAGAGGCCGTCGATGGCGAAGGGCTTGAAGCCGGGGAAGTCACCGTCCTCGTTGATGTACAGCAGCTTCGCCAGGTCGGCGTTGGACACGATCGGGAACGGCAGCACGATCTGCCGGCACGACGCCGGGCCGGGGTCGAGCAGGTTGCCCTCGGGCCCGACCGTCGAGCCCAAGGACGTCACCAGCTCTTCGCGGATGGCGTCGAGCGGCGGGTTCGTCACCTGCGCGAACAGCTGCTGGAAGTAGTCGAACAGCAGCCGCGGGCGCTCGGACAGCACCGCCACCGGCGTGTCGGTGCCCATCGAGCCGATGGGCTCGTAGCCGTTCTTGGCCATCGGCGCGAGGAGGATCTTGAGCTCCTCCGTCGTGTAGCCGAACAGCCGCTGCTGCTGCACGACCGATCCGTGCTGCGGCGTGAGGAAGCGGCGGGGCGGCAGGTCGTCGAGGTGCACCAGGCCGGCGTGGAGCCACTCGTCGTAGGGGCGCTCGGCGGCGAGGGCGGACTTGAGCTCGTCGTCGCCGATGATGCGCCCCTGCGCGGTGTCGACGAGAAACATGCGTCCCGGTTGGAGCCGGCCCTTCTGCACGATCTCGGCGGGATCGATGTCGAGCACGCCGACCTCGCTGGCCATGACGACGAGCCCGTCCGCGGTGACCCAGTACCGCGATGGCCTCAGGCCGTTGCGGTCGAGCACCGCGCCGATGACCGTGCCGTCGGTGAACGCGATCGAGGCCGGTCCGTCCCACGGCTCCATCACCGTGGAGTGGAACTGGTAGAAGGCGCGCTTGTCCGCGGCCATCGACTCGTGGTTCTCCCACGCCTCAGGGATCATCATGAGCACCGCGTGGGGAAGGCTGCGGCCCCCGAGGTGGAGCAGCTCGAGCGCCTCGTCGAAGCGCGCCGTGTCCGAGCTGTCCGGCGTGCAGACGGGGTACGCCCGCTCGAGCCCTGGCAGCAGGTCGCTGGCCAGCAGCGCCTCGCGGGCGCGCATCCAGTTCTCGTTGCCCATGACCGTGTTGATCTCGCCGTTGTGGGCGACGTAGCGGTAGGGGTGTGCGAGCGGCCACGACGGGAACGTGTTCGTCGAGAAGCGCGAGTGCACGAGCGCAAGGGCCGACTCGAGCCGGTCGTCGTGCAGGTCCGGGTAGAAGTCGCCGAGCTGCTCGCTCGAGAGCATCCCCTTGTAGATGAGCGTGCGGGCCGAGAGCGACGCGAAGTACTCGCCGACCTCGTGCTCGACGCGCTTGCGGACGATGAAGGCACGGCGCTCGAGCACGAGCCCGCTGAGCGGCTCGCCGTCCACGGGACCGGCGATGAAGAGCTGCCGGAACGTCGGCATGACGTCGGCCGCCTGGCTCCCGATCATCGACGGGTCAACGGGGACGGGCCGCCAGCCGAGGACGGTCAGTCCCTCGTCGATGACGATCGCCTCGATCGCCGCGGCCGCGGCGTCGGCGGCCGCCGGCTCGCCCGGCAGGAACGCCGCGCCGACGGCGTAGCGGCCCCGCGGCGGAAGCGCGAAGTCGACGATCGCCCGCAGGAACGCGTCGGGCACCTGGAGCAGGATGCCGGCGCCGTCGCCGACGTTCGCCTCGGCGTTCGTGGCGCCACGGTGGTCGAGGTGGCACAGGGAGGCGAGACCGAGCTGCACCATGCGATGGCTCCGCCGGCCGTGCATGTCGACCACGAACGCGACGCCACAGGCATCGTGTTCGTAGGCGGGGTCATAGAGGCCCTGAGCGGGCGGCAGGTCAGGCATGTTCGTCATCCCGTGAGCGTCGGACGTGGAGATCCAGGCGTTGCGCGGTGGGACGACGTTGTCCCTGCAGCGGTCCGATCAGTGTAGAGGACCATCCCAGAACAGTGGAAACACGTAAGTAACCTTCCCGACCCACCACTGGGAGTCATTGAGATGAGCACCGACCTCCTGTCGTTCATCGACGCATCGCCGTCGCCGTTCCACGCCTGTGCCAACGCGGCCGCGCGGCTCGAGGCCGCCGGCTTCACCCGGGTCGCGGAGGCCGATGCGTGGCCATCGTCGTCCGGCGGCCGGTACCTCGTCCGCGACGGGAGCCTGGTGGCGTGGTTCGTGCCACCGGACGCCGCGCCTCGGCCGACCCTCGAGACGCTGCCCTTCCGCATCATCGGCGCACACACCGACAGCCCGAACCTGCGCATCAAGCCGCGGCCCGATGCGGGGGTCGCCGGTGTCCGCCAGCTCGAGGTGGAGGTGTACGGCGGCGCGCTCCTGAACTCCTGGCTCGACCGAGATCTCGGCTTGTCCGGACGGGTGGCGCTGCGAGGCGGCGAGCTGCGGCTGCTGCTCGTCGACCGGCCGGTGCTGCGGGTCCCGCAGCTCGCGATCCACCTCGACCGCGACATCAGCACCTCCGGCCTGGCCCTCAACCCGCAACAGCACCTCACGCCGGTCTGGGGCATCGGGGCGACGGAGCCGGGCGGGTTCGCTCGCTTCCTCGCGAGCGAGCTCGACGTCGATGCCGCCGATGTCCGCTTCTGGGACGTGATGACCCACGACGTGCAGCCCAGCCGCATCCTGGGTCGAGACGACGAGCTCATCAGCGCGCCGCGCCTCGACAACCTGTGCTGCGCGTGGGCCGGCATCGACGCGCTCATCCGAGCCGCGTCGTCGCCTGCTGCTTCGCCGGGCGCGGTGCCGGTGGTGTCGCTCTTCGACCACGAGGAGATCGGCAGCGCCACGAACCGCGGCGCAGGCAGCTCGATGCTGCCGACCGTGCTCGAGCGCGTCGCCATCGGCCTCGGCGCCGACCGCGAGGGCTGGCACCGCGCGCTGGCCGGATCGGTGTGCGTCTCTGCCGACATGGCGCACGCGACCCACCCGAACTATCCCGAGCGCCACGACCCCGGCCATTGGATCGCGCTCAACGGCGGGCCGGTGGTGAAGACGAACGTGAACGGCCGCTACGCATCCGACGCCCGCTCTGCGGCCGTGTTCCTCGACGCCTGCGACCGCGCCGGCGTGCCGGTGCAGCACTACAGCCACCGCAACGACCTGCCCTGCGGCTCGACCATCGGCCCGATCACCGCGGCGCGGCTCGGCATCCCCACCGTCGACGTCGGCGCCCCCCAGCTCGCCATGCACTCCGCCCGCGAGCTCATGGGCGCCCAAGACCCGTCGTACCTCGCGGACGCCCTCGCCGCCTTCCTCCAGTAGCTCGAACTTCGGAGGAAAAGGGCGCGAAAATGCACCGTTCGCATCCAACATTCGGTGGCAGAGTGACGCGGTGCCGGATCTCTCCACCCTTGGACTCTTCGCGCTCGCAGCCATCGCGCTGCTCGTCGTGCCCGGCCCGTCCGTGCTCTACGTGATCACCCGCAGCGTCGACCAGGGCCGCAAGGCCGGGCTGGTCTCGGTCCTCGGGTTGCACACCGGTACGGCAATCCACGTCGCGGCCGCGGCCACCGGGTTGTCGGCGGTGCTGCTCGCCTCGGCGGCCGCGTTCCAGATCGTGAAGCTTGCCGGTGCCATGTACCTCATCGGGCTCGGCATCAGCAAGCTCCTCGGCCGCGGCTCCCACGAGCGGCTCGGGATCGCCCCCGCGTCGCTGCGCCGCATCTACGGCCAGGGCTTCGTGGTGAACCTCCTGAACCCGAAGACGGCGCTGTTCTTCGTCGCCTTCCTGCCGCAGTTCGTCGAACCGGCCCGGGGGCCGGTCGCCGTCCAGGTGTTCGTGTTCGGCCTGCTCTACATCACGCTCGGGCTGCTGAGCGACAGCACGTACGCGGTTGTCGCGGGCACGCTCGCCCCCCGCCTGCGGCGCCGCCGGCCCGGCACCGTCTCCCGCCCCGAACGGGCCACCGGGCTCGTCTACGTCGGCCTCGGCATCGTCGCCGCGACCACGACCAGGCCTGCGCTCGCCACCCACTGACGCCGGCACCGATTTGCGAGGGCCGCGGCGCAAACCTCATGCTCCCGTGCGGCATGGACGAGCTGAAGCTGACCAAGTCTGAGCGCGAGACGCTCAAGGCCGTCTACCGCCTCACCACGGGCGACGAGCCGGCCCACACCGGCGACCTCGCGGACCGGCTCGAGGTCAGCCCCTCGACCGTCACCACCACCGTGAAGCGGCTGGCCGATCGGGGCCTGGTCGAGCACCGGCTCTACAAGGGCGTCGAGCTCACCGGCCGCGGCAAGCGAGAGGCCGTCAGCGCGATCCGGCGCCACCGCATCGTCGAGCGCTTCCTCGCCGACATGCTGGGCTACGCGTGGAACGAAGCCGACCGCCTCGCCACGTCCTTCGAGCACGATCTCCCCCAAGAGGTGGAGGACCGCATCTTCATCGCGCTCGACCGGCCGGGGACCTGCCCGCACGGCTTCCCCATCCCGGCCCCCGAGACCGACGAGCTGCCGGAGATGCCGCCGCTCTACGACCTCGAGCCCGGCGACGTGGCGGTCGTGGCCGTGCCCGGCTCCACCGATCCCGAGGTCGTGGCCTTCCTCAACACGCTCGGCCTGCACCCAGGCGGCCGCGTCGAGGTCCGCGAGAAGCACCCCTTCGACGGCCCGCTCGTGCTGCGCGTCGACGGCAAGGACCGCACCCTCGGCCGCACCGTCGCCCAACAGGTCTTCGTCCAGCGCATCGCCGGGTAGCCGGGCGCCGTC
>JBEEGB010000595.1:0-6187 GCA_041166585.1 Acidimicrobiaceae bacterium | reverse complement strand
GTGCCGACGTGCGCCCCGCCGTCGCTGAGACCCGGCACGGTGAACGGGTGCGCCAAGAGCTCACCGGCGGCGTCGAGGTTGCCGTTGGCGTAGTTGAGGATGGGCCAGTACAACAGCGCCTCGCCGTTGTCGCCGAGCATGAGGTCGTAGAGCAGCTCGACCGGGTTCACGCCGAGTCGCCCGGCGCGGGCGGCGATGCTGCTCGCGGGTTCGGGCTCGTAGTCCGGAGGATCCCCGAGCTCGAAGACGCTGTCGAGCATGCCCATCGTGCGTCCACCTGGATGCTCGACGACGTCGGCGATGACCTTGGCGCGCAGCTCTGGATCACGAAGCACGGCGACGCGCTCCGCGAGCGACGGAGCATCGATCGACCGGAACGTCGGCGAACCCATCAACGGGTTCACCGTGGCCTGGAGACCGATCAGCACACCGATGCCGCGCGCGGGGACCTGCGCCCGCATCTTCAGCCCCTCCTCGTTGGCGGCCGTCAGCAGGTCGAGGACGGCGCGATGCGCGTACCCCCGAGCGGACGAGAGCGACACCGACAGGGGCCGGCCCGAGACGCGCATCATCTCCAGCAGGGTGCCGGCCTCGTCGTCGAAGTCGGGCCAGTCGGAGACGACCTGCATCACCCCGGCGCCGGTGGCGCCCAGGGCACGAGCGATGCCGACGAGCTCGTCGCGGGACGCGGTGAGCGTCGGGGTCGGCTCGCCCCTGCTGGTGCGGTGGTTGAGCGTGCGCGAGGTGGTGAACCCGAGCGCGCCGGCCCGGATGCCATCGGCGGCGATGCGCCCCATCTCTGCGATCTCCTCGGCGGTCGCAGGCTCGCGATCGGCGCCCCGCTGGCCCATCACGAAGAGGCGCAGCGGACCGTGGCAGACCTGCGCGGCGAAGTCGATGTCGTGCGGGCGACGCTCGAGCGCATCGAGGTACTCGGCGATGCTGCCCCAGTCCCACGCCAAGCCCTCGTGCAGCGCTGCGCCCGGGATGTCCTCGACGCCCTCCATCAGCTCGATGAGCTGGTCGTGGTCGGTCGGGTGCACGGGCGCGAACCCGACCCCGCAGTTGCCCATCACGACCGTGGTGACGCCGTGGCCGGAGGACGGCTGCAGCTGCGACGCCCACGTGGCCTGGCCGTCGTAGTGGGTGTGGATGTCGACGAAGCCCGGCGTCACCAGGCAGCCGTCAGCGTCGACCTCGCGGCTGGCCTGCTCGTCGACACGACCGGCCGCAACAACGCGGCCGTCCGCCACGCCGACGTCGGCCGTGCGCTTCGGCGCGCCCGTCCCGTCGATGAGCGTCCCGCCCCTGATGATGAGATCGAGCATCCAGCCTCCTCAGGTCAGAGCCGCACCGGCAGCTGTGCCCACCCGCGCACGGTACTCGTGTGGACCATCTCGGCCCCCCGCTGGTCGACCTCCCACTCCGGGAAGCGGCGCAGGACCTCCTCGAGCGCGAGGCGTCCCTCGAGGCGGGCGAGCGCGGCGCCGAGGCAGACGTGGATGCCGAACCCGAAGGCCACGTGGTGGTCCACGACGCGCGTGACGTCGAACCGGTCGGCGTCGGGGAAGGCGCGCTCGTCGCGGTTGGCCGACCCGGTGAGGAGCGCGACCTTCGATCCCATCGGCACCGTCGTGCCGTGCAGCTCGACGTCACGGGTCGTGACCCGCGCCTGGATCGCGGAAGGGGCCTCGTAGCGCAGCAGCTCGTCGATGGCGTTCGGGATCGCGCCCGCGTCCTCGGCGAGGACGCGACGCTGGTCAGGGTGGCGGTCGAGCAGCACGCCGGCCCAACCGAGCAGGTTGGCCACGGTCTCGTTGCCGGCCGCGGAGACGAGCGAGATGTACTGCAGGAGCTCGGCTTCGTCGAGCCGGCGCATCCCGCCGTTGCCGTCGTCCACCTCGGCGTGGACGAGCACCGACGCCAGGTCGTCACGCGGCTCGGCTCGCCGTTGCGCGACCAGCTCACCGAAGTAGGAGAACACGTCGAGCCCGTCACCGCCGCGATAGGTCGTCTCCCCTTCGTCGCGGTGCACCGCCGCGTCGGCGAACCGCCGGAGGAACTCGCGGTCCTCGTCGGGGACGCCGAGCAGCATGCCGATCACCATCATCGGGATCTTGGCGCCGAAGTCCTGCACGAAGTCGAAGCCCGACGAGCCGACGAACGGCTCGAGGTAGATCTCGCAGAGCTCTCGGATGGCCGGCTCGAGCGCAGCCATCCGCTTGGGCGTGAAGGCTCGGGCGAGGATCGATCGGTGCACGTCGTGGATCGGTGGGTCCTCGAAGAGCATGTTGCGGACGGTCTCGAGCACCTGAGGACCGGCGTCGATCAGCTCGAGCACGCTGCCCAGGGACGACGTGTAGGTCCGCCAGTCGACCGAGACGTCGCGGACGTCGGCGTGGCGGCTGACGGCGAAGAAGTCGAACTTCTCGTTGTAGTAGAGCGGCGCTTCGTCACGCATCCGCTTCCAGATCGGGTGCGGGTCCTTGTCGATCTCGTAGTCGTACGGGTCGTAGTAGATGTCAGAGGTCATCGCGGGGCTCATCGGGACGTGACTCTAGATTTGCCGCCCATGGACTTGCGCTACCCACCGGAGGCCGAGGCGTTCCGGCTCGAGCTCCGCTCCTGGCTCGAGGCCAACGCCGAGCCCGACCTCGCCGCGCCGCACGAGACGCTCGAACGAGGCTCGCCGGCGCTCGAGCGCCTCGTGGCCTGGAACCGCAAGCTCGCCGAGGCCGGGTACGCCGCGATGTCGTGGCCGGTGGAGTACGGCGGGCGTGGCGCCAGCCTGCTCGAGCAGGTGGTCTTCATCGAGGAGATGGAGCGCGTGCAGGCACCGGCGACGGTGAACCTCATCGGGATGCCCAACATCGCGCCGGCGATCATGCAGTGGGGGACCGATGAGCAGAAGGAGCGCTTCCTCCCGAGGATGATGCGCGGGGACGACATCTGGTGCCAGGGCATGTCGGAGCCCGACGCCGGTTCGGACCTCGCGTCGCTGTCGACCCGCGCCGTGCTCGACGGTGACACCTTCGTCGTCGACGGCCAGAAGACGTGGAACACGCTCGGCCACATCGCCGACTGGTGCCAGCTCTACGTCCGCACCGATCCCACCGCGCCGAAGCACAAGGGCATCTCATGCCTGCTCGTGGACATGCGCACCCCGGGCGTCGAGGTCCGACCGCTCAAGACGATCACGGGTGACCTCGGCTTCAGCGAGCTGTTCTTCACCGACGTCAGGGTGCCGAAGGCGGCGCTGCTCGGGCCGCTGCACGAGGGCTGGAAGGTCGCCACGACCACGCTGGCTCACGAGCGAGCCGGTGTCGCGAAGCTCCACCTCCAGCTGCGCCGCAACATCGCCGAGCTGATCTCGCTGAGCACCCGCACGATCCTCCCGGATGGTCGTCGGGCATCCGAGGACCCGGTGCTGCGCCAGAAGCTGGCGCGCATCTACCTCGAGGGCGAGTACCTGAAGCTGCTGAGCGACCGAGCGGTGTCGGGCCTGCTGCACGGCAGGGCGACCGGACCCGAGGGCAGCCTGGCCAAGCTGGTCTGGTCCGATCTGCAGAACCACATCGCCGAGGTGACGAGCGACGTGCTCGGTCCCGACGGCCTCGGCGGCAGGCCTGGTGCGCAACGGGTCAGCGTCCGGGCAGCTTCGATCGCGGGCGGCACGACCCAGGTGAACCGGAACATCATCGCTCAGCGGGTGCTGGGCATGCCCCGAGGCGGCTGACGTGGACTTCGAGTTCTCCGGAGAACAGGACCAGCTGCGCGACACCGTGCGCAGGTTCTTGAGCGAGAGGGCGCCGACCGCGTACGTCCGCTCGATGCTCGACGATCCGCTCGGCACGACGCGAGAGGTGTGGCAAGGGCTGGCCGACCTCGGTGTCACGGGGCTCCTCGTTCCCGAGCGCCACGGCGGAGCGGGCAGGGGCATGACCGACATGGGGGTCGTGCTCGAGGAGCTCGGTCGAGCCGTGCACCCAGGTCCGTTCCTCTCGAGCGCGGTCGGTGCCGCGAGCGTGCTGGTCGCGGTCGCTGGGCCTGATGGTGACGAGCTGCTCCCACGCATCGCCGACGGTTCGACCATCGCCACGGTCGCGCTGCACGACGAGGGCCGGCGCGCGACGTGGCGGACGCCCACGACGGTGGCCAGCAACGGCGCGCTCAGCGGGACGAAGGCGTTCGTGCCCGACGCGGCCGGCGCCGACGTCATCCTCGTCACCGCGGCAACGGGGGACGGCATCGGTCTCTTCGCGGTCGAGGCGGACGCGCCGGGCGTCGTGATCATCCCGAGCGAGACGCCCGACGGCACGCGCAAGCACGCGACGGTCGAGCTGAGTGACGTCGTCGCCCGCCGCGTCGGCAGTGGCGATGCGACGCCGGCGCTGGCTGGTGTCGTCGATCGGCTGCTCGTCGCGCACGTCGTGGACGGTGTCGGAGCGGCGAGCACAGCGCTCGAGCTCGCCGTCGAGTACACGAAGGAGCGCAAGCAGTTCGACCGGCTCATCGTCTCGTTCCAAGCCGTCCAGCACCTGTGCGCGGAGATGCTGCAGGCGCTCGAGCTCGGTCGTGCCGGTGCGTACTACGCCCTGTGGGCCGCCGACGCGGCCGACCCCGCGGAGCTGCATCGCGCCGCAACGATGGCCAAGGCGTGGGCCGGCGACGCCTTCTTCAAGATCGGAGCCGACGCGATCCAGGTGTTCGGCGGCATCGGCTACACGTGGGAGCACGACATCCACCTCGCCTACAAGCGCCTGCTCTCCCTCCAGCACGTCCTCGGAGGCACCGCCGACCACCTCGAAGAGCTGGCCACCATCGCCATCCACCCCTGACCGTCAGGGCGAGGGGAGGATGACCGCGAGGATTCGGGTGCGGAGGTCGTCGGTGAGGGGGAGGCCGTTGAGCGCGTGGTGCCAGATGAGCGCGGGGCCCGTCTCGGCGAGCAGCTGGACGTCGGTGTCCTCGGGCAGCTCGCCGCGCGCGATCGCTCCAGAGAGGAGCTTGCGGACATGGGCGCGCTTCGCGCCGATCACCGACCGCTGGAACTCGGAGTCGAGCTCGGGATGGCGCACCCGCTCCGCGGCGAAGGTGAGGAGCACCTGACCGTCGGGGCCGCGCAGCCGCTCGACGAGGGCTCGGAACATGCTGGCCAGGTCGGCGCGCAGGTCTCCGGTGTCAGGCAGGTGATCATCGAGGCAGGCGCCGACCCGCACTGCTTCGACGACGAGCTCGGCCTTGCTCGGGTACCGGCGGTAGATCGTGGCCTTGCCGACGCCGGCGCGGGCCGCGACGCCTTCGATGCTCACGCCCGCATAGCCCTCCTCGGCAAAGGTCTCGAGGGTCGCCGCGAGGATCGCGGTGTCGCGGGAAGGGTCGCGCCGCCGTCCAGGCCTGACGTGGTCGTCGGCACGCGGTTCGTCGGCGGTGAGCGTCATCCGGCCACCCCTGCGCCGACCGGGAAGGCAGGCTCCTCCGACGCGTCACCGTCGATGACCGGCGCGTCGGCCAGCGCGCGCGACGGGAGGAAGATGGCCACGCCGATGGCGGCCAGCAGCGTGATGCCCGCGGCGGCGATGCCGACGATGTGCAGCCCGCTGACGAAGCTCTCACCTGACGCCCTGATGATCTGGTCGGCGAACGGCTGGGCCGAGCTGCCCTGGTTGGCGATGCCGATGGCCTGACCCACGTTGTCCCGCACGACCGTGAGCAGCTCGGGCGGCAACGTGCCCGAGAGCTTGCTGGTCACCTCGCTGGTGAAGTGGCTGGCCATGATCGAGCCGAACACCGCGACGCCGATCGCGCCACCCATCTGGCGGGTCGTGTCGTTGACGGCCGAGCCGACACCGGCCTTGGCTCGTGGAAGCGAGCCCATGATCGAGTCGGTGCACGGAGCCATGACGTTGGACATCCCGAGACCCATGAGCATCGTGATGCCGATGATGTGCAGCACGCCGCTGTTGGGCTGCAACGTCGTGAACAGCAGCAGCGATGTGGTCACGAGCAGCAGCCCGGCGGTGACCACGACCTTGTTGCCGAGCTTCTGCACCCACACGTTGGACAGCGGGGCGAAGATCATGATCACCGCGGCTTGCGGCAGCAGGACCGCGCCGGCCTTCATCGTCGAGTAGCCGAGCACCGACTGCAGGTACTGGGTCATCAGGAAGAGGGTGCCGAACAGCGA
>JBEEGB010000594.1:0-3396 GCA_041166585.1 Acidimicrobiaceae bacterium | reverse complement strand
TCGATTTCACATGAGATGAAGCGGCGGGTGGCTCCGCGGGTCACCCGCCGCCCCTCCTCCGGTCGATGTATCACCAGCGCCCCCCGGCGCCTCTCCCTGTCCGCACGTCTGCACATCGGCACGGGGAGAGCGGGGCACTGAGGCATGAGCGAGGATGTTTCGGACGTGGCCACCAGCCTCGCCGCGGCATGTGTGCTCGTCGTCGCGGACAACGAGGCGAACCTCCTCCTCCTCCGGAGCCTGCTCGAACGGCTCGGCATCTCCCGTGTCCACGTCGCCTCGGATCCGCACGAAGCGGTGGCGCGCTTCGAGCAGTACGACCCCGATCTCGTGATCGTCGATCTGCAGATGCCCTCGCTCGACGGGTACGCGGTGCTCGCGGAGCTCAGGGGCCTCGTCGACCGGGACGACTTTCGTCCCGTGCTCGTCCTCACCGCGGACACCAAGCGTCAAGCCATGCACCGAGCCCTCGCGGCAGGTGCCAACGACTTCCTGCTGAAGCCGGTCGACGGTGCCGAAGCGCTGCTGCGCATCCGCAACCTGCTCGAGACGCGTCAGCTTCACGTCGCGTTGCAGGAGCGCAACACCGACCTCATCCGGCGACTCAACGAGGAGCGGGCAAAGGGGCGCGAGGAGGTCGAGGAGTTCGACCGGAGACGCATGTTGGTCGAGCGGGCACTCGCGACCGGTTCCCTGACCATGGTGTACCAACCGATCGTCGACCTCCGAGAAGCCGCGGTCGTCGGCGTCGAGGCCCTGGCCCGCTTCAGCTGCGAGCCGTCACAGGCGCCGGACCGGTGGTTCGCGCTGGCCAACGACGTCGCGCTCGGTCTGGACATGGAGCTGCTCGCGGTGGAAGCCGTGCTGCGCGACCTCGACCGCGTGAAGGGCGTGTTCGTGTCGATCAACGCGTCGCCTGCACTCGTCACCAGCGGTGCGCTCGACGAGGCGTTCGCGTTGAGCTCGGCCGACCAGCTCGTGTTGGAGCTCACCGAGCACACGGCGATCGGCGACTACCCGTCACTCGAGGCTGCGCTGCTGCCGTTGCGAGAACGAGGTGTTCGCCTCGCCGTCGACGACACCGGCGCTGGCTTCGCCAGCCTCAAGCACATCCTCGGCCTGGCACCCGACATCATCAAGCTCGACCTCGCGCTCACGCGGGGCATCGACGTCGATCCGGTGCGTCGGGCACTCGCAGCCGCGCTGATCGGCTTCGCCAACGAGATCGGTGCCACGCTCGTGGCCGAGGGCATCGAGAGCGCGGCCGAGCTTCAGGTCCTGCGCACCCTGGGCGTGCGCTGGGGTCAGGGGTTCTTCCTCGCGCGGCCGGCGCCGCTCAACGCACTCGACCTCGGCGGCATCCGCTGACCCTGAGCCAGCTCAGACCTTGCCCCGCTCACGCTGCTCCTGCCTTCTCCGCCGGTGCGGCTCCGAGTGGTCCCAGTCGGCCAGCAGCGCCCGCAGCGCCGTCAGCAGCACCAGCGGCTCGTCGAGCATCGCGTGGTGGCCGGCCTCGGGCAGCTCGATGACCGGGGCGACGCGACCCAGCGTGTCGTACATCGAATCTCCGATGTCGCGCGTCACGAGACCGTGCTCGGACCGAAGCAGCGCGAACCGGCACTCCACCCGCCCGAGGTACGGCAATGCGATGCCGCGCATGCCCCGTCCGAACTGCTCGAAGATCCGACGATCGAACTTCCACTGCCAGCCGCCGTCGACGTGGCGCAGCGAGCGGCGGGCGACGTGGTCGACGACGTAGTCGAGGTAGTGCTCCTGGGGCGGCACGGTTCGGAAGCGGGCGAGCGCATCCTCGACCGTTGCGTACGTGCGCGGCTGCCCGAAGGCCTGCCTCAGGTGGTACGACGCCACCTCGGGATCGGGTTTGGTGACCGGTGAGTCGCACACGATCACACCGGCCAGACGATCGCCGTGCAGCGCGGCCGTTCCGATCGTCACGAACCCACCCATGCTGTGGCCCACGA
Organism: Acidimicrobiaceae bacterium; assembly: GCA_041166585.1. Classification (GTDB taxonomy): domain Bacteria; phylum Actinomycetota; class Acidimicrobiia; order Acidimicrobiales; family JACDCH01; genus JBEEGB01. Next base: position 1,414 of record JBEEGB010000594.1, on the reverse strand, counting down.
CGACGGCGCGACCGGCGATGCCGCCGTCGTCGATGACGGACACGACCTCCTCGGTCCACTGCTCGAGGTTGTACGTCGGTCGGTGATCGCTGTCGCCGTGACCCGACAGGTCGATTGCCAAGACCCGGAACTCCTCCGCGAACGGCGCCGCGACGTGGCTCCACCAGTGCGCGTGGGCACCGCCGCCGTGGACGAACACGAGGCCTTGACGCCCCGGCTCGCCCCAGGCGAGGTAGTGGACGGATGCCCCGCCGACCTCGATCGCCTGCTCGGTGAACGGAACGGCGAGCGCCCGCCTGAACCACGCGGGCGCGTTCGGATGCGCCGGCACGGGATCCGTCATGGGCTTCAACCTACCCGCCGCAAATTTCGATACGAGACGGTTGCGTTTCGCTGTGGCGGCCGGTAGAGATGACGGCCATGCGTGACGCTCTGCGGGACCCCGAAGTCGCCTACCGGCGCCGCTGGCTCACCCTCCTGGTGCTGTGCATCAGCCTGGTGGTCATCGTCCTCGACAACACGATCCTCAACGTGGCGATCCCCACGTTGGCCCACCCCCAGGCGCAGGGCGGGTTGGGGGCGACGGCCAGCCAGCTTCAGTGGATCGTCGACGCGTACACGCTGGTGTTCGCGGGGCTGCTCCTCACCGCGGGGAGCCTCGGCGATCGCTTCGGCCGCTACCGCTTCCTCGCGGTCGGGCTCACCATCTTCGGCATCGGCTCGGCGCTCTCCGCCTTCGCGACGTCGGCCACCGTCCTCATCGCCACCAGGGCGATCATGGGCATCGGCGGCGCGTTCATCATGCCCTCGACGTTGTCGATCATCACGAACGTCTTCACCGATCCCAAGGAGCGAGGCAAGGCGATCGGAGTGTGGGCCGGCGTGTCCGCGCTCGGCCTCGGCCTCGGACCGATCAGCGGCGGCTTCCTGCTCGAGCACTTCTGGTGGGGATCGATCTTCATCGTCAACGTGCCGATCGTGATCGCAGGCCTCGTCCTCGGCTACCTGTTGATCCCCGAGTCGAGCGACCCGTCGCACGGCCGCCTCGATCCGGTGGGCGCCCTGCTGTCCATCGTGGCGCTCGGCTCGATCCTGTGGGCGATCATCGAGGCGCCCTCGAAGGGTTGGGGCTCCAGCCCGATCCTTGCGGCGTTCGCCGTCGGCTTCGCACTCCTCGCCTGCTTCTTCGCCTGGGAGCTGCACACCGATCACCCGATGCTCGACATGCGCTTCTTCAAGAACCCGCGTTTCAGCGCCGCGAGCGGGGCTATCACGCTCGTGTTCCTGTCGCTGTTCGGCACCCTCTTCCTGATGACCCAGTACCTGCAGTCGGTGCTCGGCTACTCGACGATGAAGGCCGGCGCGGTCCTGCTGCCGCAAGCCGCGGTGATCATGATCTTCGCCCCGCTGTCCA
>JBEEGB010000593.1:0-2563 GCA_041166585.1 Acidimicrobiaceae bacterium | reverse complement strand
GTGGCCGCGGGCGACACGAGCCATTGCGCGGGCGGGTACCAGTTCGACATCCTCATCGCGCACGGTCCGCCCTGCCAGCCGAAGTTCTCCGGCCCCAACGGTGGTGCCACGTACCAGGGTGTCTCCGACACCACGATCAAGGTCATCTACTTCGAGTCCGCGCCGAACGAGCAGGTGAACACCATCCTCGGCGCGAAGGGCCTGGCCACCACAAAGGACCAGGTCGACGCCGCGCTCGAGGCCTTCACGACGTTCGTGAACTCCCATTACGAGCTGTGGGGACGCCACATCGAGGTCGAACACGTGGTGGGTGATTGCCCCACCACGCCTCCCGACTACGACAAGTGCCTCGCCGCCGCGCAGGAGGTCGTGAAGAAGCAGCCGTTCGCCGTCATCTGGTGGACCTCGCTGTACGCCGACGTGTTCGACGTCTGGGCGAACGCCGGCATCGTCACCATCGGCGGCACGGCCTTCGACACCAGCTACTACAACGACCGCAGGCCTTATCGCTACGACGTCGCGATGGATGGCACGCAGTCGGCCGACATGATCGCCGAGTACTACTGCACGAAGCTGGTCGGCGGTCACCCCGACCACGCCGGCAGCGTGATCCACGCCACCATCGGGCCTCGCGACAGCGTCTCGCGGAAGCTCGGGATCGTGGTCCCCGAGATCCGTGCCAACACGCTGACCGCGCAACGGGTCATCGACAAGGTTCGCGCCTGCGGTGGGCCCGACGCCGCGGTCGATCACCCGTTCACCTACAAGTCCGACATCAACAGCGCGACGACGCAGACGGAGGCCACCGTCGCGGCGCTGGCACAGCTGAAGGTGACGACCGTCGTCTGCATGTGCGACCCGATCGCCCCGGTGTTCCTGACGCAGGGGCTGAGCAGCCAGCGCTACTTCCCCGAGCACGTGCTGCCGGGCTTGGGGCTGCTCGACTACGACCTCCTCGGCCAGCTCTACGACCCGCAGCAGTGGCAACACGTCTTCGGGCCGAGCCAGCTGCCGATACCCACGACCCTTGACGACACCGACGCTGGCAGGGTGTGGCGCGCGGTGGGCAACAGCGGCCACCCGTGCGGCAACAACGGCTGCGGCATCCCGTGGGCGTACTTCAACTTCCTCGGTTCGGCGCTCCAGCAGACCGGACCCGCGCTCGACCCGCTCACGTTCGAGCAGGGCGTGCTCGGCAACCTGCCGCCCACCGGCGGCGCGGGCCTCTCGCAGCTGATGCGGTTCGGCCCCGGTGACTACACCGGCGTGTCGGACGAGAAGGAGGTCTACTGGGACCCCTCGAGGACGACCCCCACCGACGGCTCGGCGGGTGCGTACGTCCCCGTCAACGGTGACCGCCGCTACCAGCTCGGGGAGTGGAACCAGTCGGGCGACCTGAGCGGGATCCCGATCAACCCGTGATCACGATGAGGTCGTCGCTTCGGCGCGCTCGCGCGCTGATCTCGCCGGTGTGGGACCACCGCATCTTCGGGCCGTTGATCAAGGTCGCCCTCGGGTTCATCGTGATCGTCGAGGGCCTTCTGCAGTACCAGTTCGGGCGGATCCCGTTCCTCGGAACCGGACACGGCCACGGACCCATCCCGCTCGAGATCATGCTCCTCGGCTTGGTGTACGGGTCGCTGTACGCGCTCATCGGGATGGGCCTGATCCTCGTCTACCGCGCCAACCGCATCATCAACTTCGCCCAGGCGCAGCTCGGCTCGGTCCCTGCCGTGATCGCACTGCTCCTCGTGGCCAAGAAGGGCCTGCCCTACCCCATCGCCGTCCTCATCGCCGTCGTGGGCGGAGCGCTGCTCGGCGGCGCGGTGGAGGTGGGCCTCATCCGCCGCTTCTCCAAGGCCCCCCGCCTCATCCTCACCGTGGTCACCATCGGCGTCGCGATCCTGCTGCAGGCGGTGGAGTACTTCGCGAAGCAGGGCATCACCGGCGACCTGCTGTCGACCACGACGCTGCACTTCCCGACGCCGTTCGACTTCTTCGAGCAGCGGATCGGTGTGTTCCTCTTCCGCGGCGACCACATCGCACCGGTGATCATCGTTGGCCTGTTGGTGATCGCGCTCGGCGCGTTCTTCAAGTACACCGACATCGGCATCGCCGTACGAGCGTCGGCCGAGAACGGGGAGCGCGCATCGCTCCTCGGCATCCCCGTGAAGCGGGTCTCGACCATCGTGTGGATGCTCGCCGCCACCATGTCCGCCATCGGCGTGTTCCTCACCGTGCCGCTCACCGGCCTTCCCCTCGACAGCTTCGTTGGCCCACGCTTGCTGCTGCTCGGCCTGTCCGTCGCCGTGATCGCCAGGATGGAGAGCCTCCCCACCGCGTTCCTCGCCGGCCTGTTCATCGGCATCGTCGACCAGACGATCGTGTTCTCCACCAACACTGCCGGGCTCAGCGACCCCGCGGTGTTCGTGGTCGTGGTGGTCGCCCTGCTCGTGCAGCGGGGAAAGCTGTCGAGGGCGATGGAGCTGGGGGCATCGTCGTGGCAGGTCGTGAAAGAGGTGCGCCCGATCCCACTCGAGCTGCGCAAGCTCCCTGAGGTGCG
>JBEEGB010000592.1:0-3442 GCA_041166585.1 Acidimicrobiaceae bacterium | reverse complement strand
GGCGAACTGGTTGCAGTGACTCTGAAAGAATCGTAGGGTCGCAGCGTGGACATCCTGCGCACCGCTGACGACCGCTTCGCCTCACTCCCCGGCTACCCGTTCGAGCCCAGCTACGTCGAGGTCGATGCCGGCGACGGCAGCGGCGACACCCTTCGCGTCCACTACGTCGACAGCGCTCCGAACGGAGGGGCGACTGCTGCAAGCGGCGAGACCGTCCTGCTCATGCACGGTGAGCCGTCGTGGAGCTACCTCTACCGCACCATGATCCCCGTGCTGGTCGAGGCCGGGCATCGCTGCATCGCTCCCGACCTCGTCGGCTTCGGGCGGTCGGACAAGCCGACCCCGCGCACCGAGTACACCTACGAGCGCCACGTCGACTGGATGCGCGAGGCACTCTTCGATCGCCTCGACCTCCGCAACCTCACGCTCGTGTGCCAGGACTGGGGCGGGCTCATCGGTCTCCGTCTCGTCGGCGAGCACCCCGACCGCTTCTCCCGCGTGGTGGCGGCCAACACGTTCCTCCCCACCGGTGATCGCAACCCGGGTGAGGCGTTCCTCGCGTGGCAGCAGTACAGCCAGGACACGCCCGAGTTCCACGTCGGCGGCATCATCAAGGGCGGGTGCACCACCAAGCTCGACGCCGCCACCATCGCCGCCTACGACGCGCCCTTCCCCGACGAGTCGTACAAGGAGGGGGCCCGCCAGTTCCCGCTGCTCGTGCCGACGTCGCCCGATGACCCCGCGGCACCGGCCAACCGCAAGGCGTGGGAGGCGTTGCAGACGTTCGCCAAGCCGTTCCTGTGCGCGTTCAGCGACCAGGACCCGATCACCGGCGGCGCCGACCGCGTGCTCAAGGAGCTGATCCCGGGCGCGCAGGGACAGCCCCACACCGTCATCGAGGGCGGAGGGCACTTCCTGCAGGAGGACCGCGGCCCGCAGCTCGCCAAGGTCGTCGCGGACTTCATCGCGTCCAGCTAGACCGACTTCACCAACGAGCGGACGCGCCGTACCATCTCGGCGCTCGTGATCCCGATCCTCGCCCACGGCTTCGGTGCCGGCAGCAACCTGCCCCTGCCCCGCTGGCTGCTCGCTTACCTCCTGGCCTTCGCCGTGCTGCTGGTGGCGCTGGCGATCCGCGTCACCGCGCCGCACGCCCTGTGGAAGGCCGACGGCGAGCGTCCAAGCGAACGACGCGATGACCGCCCGCCGATCGCGTCGTTCGTCGGCCTGGCGATCTACGTGGTCCTCGTGGTGCTCGCGTCCGCGTCGGCGACCGGTGAGGTCGGCTTCGTGAGCGTCACGGTGATCTCGGTGCTGTGGCTCGCTGGCATCGTGCTCGCCGCGCTCACGGGAGGATGGGTCGCCGCGTTCTCGCCGTTCGACGCCATCGGATGGCTCATCGACCGCCGCGACCGCGACGTCGACCACGACCGACCGCAGCCGCCGACGTGGACGGCCGCGCTCGGCCTCTTCGCCTTCCTGTGGTTCTGGCTCGTGTACGGGCTCCGCGCGCCGAACGACCGCGAGATCGCGGTGTTCCGGTGCGTCTATGTCATCGCGGTGACCGCCGGCGTCTCGGTGTGGGGACGGGCCTGGGTGCAACGAGGCGAGGCCTTCACCGCGGTGTTCAGGATGTTGGGCGCCGCGTCGGTGCTCTCGATCGATCCCGACACGAGGCGGCCACGGCTGCGCGCACCCCTGCGCGGCATCGCCGAGCGCGGCGCGGTGCTGGGGACGACCGCGTTGGTGGCCGTGCTGCTCGGCGGGGTCGCCTTCGACGGGCTGAGCCAGACGAGCTGGTGGCTGCAGGTGCTCGGGTCGAAGACGGGTTGGTCGCTGAACCTCGTCAACACCATCGGGTTCGTCTGGGTGACGGTGGTGATCGCGGCAGCGATCATCGGCGCGGCGCGGCTCGCCGCGAAGCTCGCCGATCGCGACGGGCCCGACCTCAGCGAGCGCTTCGCGGTCGCGGTGGTGCCGCTCGCCGTCGGTTGCTGGCTGGCGCACGAGCTCACGACGTTCCTCATCGACGGACAGAACTTCATCGCGCTCACGTCCGACCCGACGGGCCGCGGCTGGGACCTGTTCGGCACCATCGACAACCCGACGAATTACAGCGTGCTCACGCCGGTCCAGACCACGACGGTGGGTGCGATCGCCATCCTGCTCGGCGGCGCGGGCGCGGCGGTGCTGGCCCACGAAGCCGCCTTCGGTTCGCTGCCCGCCCGCGCCGCGCTGCGAGCGGAGTGGCCGCTGGTGGTGACGTTGATGATCGGCGTCATCGCCGCGACCGCGCTGCTGTTGGGAACGTGACCGTCACTCGTCGTCGGTGAGGGCGGGCAGCCGCGGGACCAGCGCACCGGAGCGCACCGCGAGCAGCGCGGCCGCGACGCTCGCGCCGATGGCCAGGACGGTGCCCGCTCGATCGAGGTTGAACGACAGCGCGGTCGGCAGCACCGGTTCGAGGAGCACGGAGAAGCGCAGGATCGCCCAGCCCGCGAGCGCCGCCACCGCCAGCAGGGTCGCCACGACACCGAGCGGCTTGCGGTGCACGGCAACCGCGACCGCCGCGGCGATGAGCGCGACGAGGGGCACGACGTAGGACAGCGCGGTGCCACCCGCCTGGGCGGGCACCGCCACGTGCTCCTCCCAGCCCACGATCGTCGCCCCGGCCGCGGCCACGAGCACGGCAACGGCGGCGACCAACGTCGAGCGCCCGCGACCGAGGACCACGATCGCGATCGCGATCGCGGCGGCGGCCGCGAACCACGGCACCGGGCTGATGGGCTGAGCGAGGAGCACGACGCCGTCGACCGAGACGGGCGCCCCGTCGAAGGTCATGTCCACCTGCCAGGTCTGCACGACGTCGCCGGGCTTGATGCCGGGCTTGCGGTCAGGCGACATCCAATGGACGCGGTGGTCGTGCCACGCGAACTCGTGCCCGGATCCGACCTGCTTCCACTCGGGCGGACCGTTCGGGTTCAGGTTCGGAGGCACGTCGACGTTGGCGTAGCGGTCCCGGATCCGGTACGTGTACTCCGACTGCTGGTTCTCCTCGACGACGCCGTCCGCCCTGATGCGCAGGAACGGCTCGCCGCGGCCCTGGGTCGCGTAGGCGAACACGATCACCTCATGGCCGGGGTCGGCCTTCACGTCGAGGAACGAGTCTCCGCCGATGATCTTCACCGACAGGCCCGGCGTCACCGGGTCCATCCGCTGGACGACAGAGGTGTACTCCCCCGGCTTCGCCGGATCGGCGCTCGCCGGGGACGCGGTGAGGAGCACCACGATCCCAGCGAGCACCAGGGCGCGAACGACTGACTTGCGCACGGCGCTCACGCCGGCCCTCGCGGGCGCCTCGAGCGCACGAACGCCCCGATGCCGGCGAGCAGCAGCAGCAGCGCGACGTGGAAGACCAGGTTGCCGGTCTCGCGCAGGTAGC
>JBEEGB010000591.1:0-2835 GCA_041166585.1 Acidimicrobiaceae bacterium | reverse complement strand
CCGGCACCTCGCGACCGACCAGCGCCGCCACCACCACCGGCAGCACCTTTCGATCGCGCACGCGGACGGTCGCGCCGTCCGTGGTGGCGGTCACCTCGAGCACGCCGGGCACCGCGTGGATCGCGTCGAGCATCCGCGACTCGGCTGGGCCACCGAGGTCGAGGTCGGCCTCGATGCCGTCCCACAGCTCGGCCGCGAGCTCCTCTGGGCGGCCGAAGGCGCGGAGCTTGCCGAGGTGGAGCACGGCCATCCGGTGCGCGAGGCGGCCGGCTTCACCGAGGAAGTGCGTGCACAAGATGACCGTGCGCCCGTGGTCTTGCGCGAGGGACGCGATGAGGTCGACGACGTCGCGCGTCGCGGCGGGGTCGAGGCCCGACGTCGGCTCGTCCAGGAACAGGACGTCGGGATCGTGCAGCAGCGCGCGGGCGAGAGCGAGGCGCTTGCGCTGGCCCGTCGAGAACCCCTGCACCATCAGGTTGGCCTTGTCAGCCATCCCGAACCGCTCGAGCAGCTCGTCGGCCTTGACGCTGCTGGCGGCGCGTCCCATGCCCCTGACGCGCGCGGTGAACAGGAGGTTCTCACGAGCGGTGAGCCGCTCGTCGAGCCCTGCGTTCTCGGTGAGCACCCCGGTGCGCCGCCGCACCTCATCTGCATCGGTGGCCGGGTCGAGACCGAGGACGCGCGCCTCGCCCCGCTCGGCCTTCAGCACCCCGTTCAGAAGGCGCACCGTGGTCGTCTTGCCCGCACCGTTCGGTCCCAGCAGGGCGAGCACCTCGCCCGGTTCGACCTCGAGGGTGAGACCGTCGAGGGCGACGGCATCACCGAAGCTCCTCGTGAGGTCTCGAGTTTCGATCGCCAGGGTCACCGGCGACAGTCTGACCCGCGGGTCATTGGTCGACGAGGCGCAGATCTGCGAGCACTGCCAGCACTCGCATCGGCGCCGCAGGCGCGACGGGTGCCGGCAGCGCGACGGGTGCCACATCGGCGGGGTCGGGAGCCGAGGCGGCGTCAGCGGCTGGCGCGTTGCGACGTGAGGGAGCAGGGCCCGGGTCGGGAGCCGGAGCGGGCGCCGGTGCCGGATCGGCCACAGGGGCGGCCTCCGGCGGCGGCGCGTCATCGGGCATCGACATGAAGTCGTGCGTCGTGAACATCTCTCCGTCGGCCGCGAAGGTCACGCCCACGCCGATGTAGTTGAAGGCGGGATCGACGAGGTTCCGGTAGTGACCGGGGCTGTTGATGAAGGCTCTCATCAGCGAGTCCACGCTCTGTCCCATGCCCACGTTCTCGCCGAGCTTCACCCAGGGAGCGGAGACCATGTCCGAATAGCTCTCGTTGTGCGAGATGTTCCCCGCGGCAGCCATCTGGTCGGCCCAGCCACGGGCGACGCCCACCAGCTCGCCGTAGACCTTGAGGGGAGCAAGGCCGTGATCCGCACGCAGCCTGTTGATCTGGGCGACGAAGGCGCTCTCGGTGCCGCTGTCGGCGGCCGCGGCACGACCCGGCTGGCCCATGGCGATCACGCTGCCGAAGAGCATGATGCCGATCACGGCGGCGGAGAGCTTCCGCATCGCTGGTTCTCCCTCGGTTCGGTGGCCCGGCTGCCGTGGGGATGAATCCCCGTAGGCCCGTGGCTTTGCGTCCACCCGGGTTTCCCCGGGGTTGCCGTTTCGTCGGTGCTGGCATCATCATCGGCACGACCAGCTGCGACCTTTACCCAGTCGTTGCTGGTCTCGCGCCTTTTGTGAAGGGATGCCGGTGTGAACGTTGCCTCTGTGATCGAAGGTCACCCTGATGACGCCATCGCGCTGATCAGCCGGGCCCGCACCACCACGTACGGCGAGCTCCGTCAGCACGTCGCTGGCTACCGGGCGGGTCTGGCCGGCCTCGGGCTCCAGCCCGGTGACCGCATCGGCATCCTCTGCGGCAACAACTGGTACTTCGTGGCGTCCTACCTCGCCGCTCTCGGTGCGGGACTCGTCGCGGTCCCGCTCAACCCGTCGAGCCCGGCGCGAGAGCTGGAGCGCGAGCTGGCCGCGGTCGCAGCGCGCGCGCTGGTCGTGGCCCCGGCCGGACGGGGTTCGTTCGCCGCCCTCGATCGGTCGCAGGTCCCGACGCTCGAACACGTCATCGTCACGGAGGCGTTCGACGCACCGGGCAGCGTGCTGCTCGACGACCTCGTCAGCACCGCGCCGACGCCGATCGTCGAGCGAGACCCGGAAGACATCGCGGTGCTGATGTTCACGAGCGGGACGGCAGGGTTCCCGAAGGCGGCCAAGCTCTCGCACCGAAACCTGCTCGCGAACATCGATCAGATGCAGGCTCAGGAAGCGCGAGCGCAGCACGGCTCCGACGTGAGCCTCGGAGTGCTGCCGCTGTTCCACATCTTCGGCCTCAACGTCGTGCTCGGGCTCTCGCTCGCGGCCGGCTCGCGGGTCCTGCTCATCGAGCGCTTCGACCCGCACTCCGCCCTCGAGGCGATCATCCGCCACGGCGTCACGATCGTGCCTGGAGCGCCCGCGATGTGGACGGCGTGGTCGCAGATGCCAGGGCTCGCGGCTGACTCGTTCGCGTCAGTCCGCCTCGCAGCGTCCGGCGCGGCCAAGCTGCCACTCGAGGTGGCCGAGACGTTCCACGACCACTTCGGCGTCACCATCACCGAGGGCTACGGCCTCACGGAGGCGTCTCCTGTGGTGACGACGTCGGCGGGTGTCGAGACGAAGCCGGGTTCGATCGGTGTCCCCCTCCCCGGCGTGCACGTGCGCCTCGTCGACCCGGACGGCGACGACGTGCTCATCGGCGACTCAGGCGAGCTGTGGGTGAAGGGCGACAACGTCT
>JBEEGB010000590.1:0-3069 GCA_041166585.1 Acidimicrobiaceae bacterium | reverse complement strand
CCTCGAGGGCCGCCCCGCCCCGACCGGATCGGGCCACGGCAGCGCGGCTCCGAACGGCTGCGCCGGATCGGTCGCGGCGAGCACGACCGGCGTCACCTCTTGCGGATCGCGGAGCGACCGCAGGCGGTCGACGGCACCGGGGAGCGCGAACTGGGCGGCGCCGAGGCCGCTCACGAAGTAGCCGCGCCGCACCGCGCCCCGCTCCTCGAGCGCCTTCAACACCGGGTAGACCCCGGCGAAGCCGCCCTCGAGCCCTTCGCCGAGGGCGGCCTCACGGGTCAGCACGCCGTAGCGCTCGAGCAGCTGCAGGGCGCGGGCGTGCTGCACCTCGGTGGGGGTGGGCGACGGTTCGAGCATCGGCGCGACCAGGGACCAGCGCCCCGCTCCCGCCGGAGGACCGATCCGCGACAGCCGGCCGGGCCGGGGGCGGATCGACGCACGCGACACCGCCGTCTTACCCGAGACCACCGCCCGCAAGGGAGCGAGCGAGTCGTTGGTGACGAGCCCGTCCCACACCAGGTCCCAGAGCGCAGCGAGCACCTCTCGCTCCGCGTAGGGAGCACCGCCGTCTGCCGCGGCGCGGACGAGGTCGGTCCAGAACGACGCCCCACGAGTCTTCAGGTGATCGAGCAGCGCGCGGTGCAGCGGCCGATCGTCAAAGGCGGCCTCGTCGACCGCGGGCACGAGCAGCGGCGCCTGGTCGCGGAACACGAGCCGCACCCGGCCGTCGCGCGCGCCGAGGCTTCCGGCACCGATCCACACCACCTCGCCAGCGGTGCAGAGGGCGTCGAGGTCGGCGGGCCGGTAGTCAGCCTGACGGGCCGCGAGCACGTCCACCTCGAAGACCGACGCCGGCAGCGCCGCCCCTTGGAGCACGGCGAGCACATCGACGAGACCCTCGATGCCTCGGCGGGTCGAGCCAACCCCCTGCCACGCGGGGAGGAACCGGGCCAGCGCGCCGCCGTCGACGGGCTCGACCTCGCGGCGGAGCACCGCCAGCGAGCGCCGCCGGAGCTGGCGCAGCACGTCGTCGTCGCACCACTCCCGCTCGATGCCGTCGGGGCGGAACTCGCCCAGCACGATCCGCCCGTCGGCTTCGAGGGCTTCGAGGGCGGGACGGGCGCGGTCGGCCCCGACCCCGAGATGGTGAGCGACGTGGGCGGTGAGGAACGGTCCGTGGGTGCGCGCGTACCGGGCGACGAGGTCGAGCAACGGGTGCTCCACGGGTTCGGTGAACGCGCCGGGCAGCCCCACCGGGATCGCGACGCCGAGCGCGTCGCGCAGGCGCGCGGCATCCTCTGCCGCCGCGACGCGAGCCTCGCCCGCGACGCTCACCTCGATGGCGCGACGCTCGCGCACGAGCTGCTCGACCCATGCCGTCGGGTCCCCTGCCGAACGCGCGTCGAGGTCGGTCAGGGACAGGGGGCCGAGCAGGCGCAGCAGATCGTGGAGCTCATCGGCGTCGCGAGCTCGGCGCGAGTCGACGAGCCGTTGGAGCTCGAGCTCGAGGTCGGCCAGCACACCCGGGTCGAGCAGCTCCCTGAGCTCTTCCGCCCCGAGCAGGTCGCGCAGCAGATCGCGGTCGAGGGCGAGCGCGGCGGCGCGGCGCTCGGCGACGGGGGCGTCGCCTTCGTACATGTAGACGGAGATCCACGAGAAGAGCAGTGACTGCGCCATCGGGGAGGCGCGCTGCGTGTCGACGGGCACGATGCGGATCGACCGAGATCGCAGCTCGCCGAGCACGGATCGCAACGCAGGAAGATCGAACACGTCGTTGAGGCACTCGCGCGTGGTCTCGAGCAAGATCGGGAAGGTCGGGTGCTTCGCCGCCACCGTGAGCAGATCGGCCGCCTTCTGGCGTTGCTGCCACAACGGCGTGCGCCGATCAGGGCGGCGCCGCGGCAGCAGCAGCGCGCGCGCCGCGCACTCGCGAAAGCGCGACGCGAAGAGCGCGGTGGACGGCAGCTGCGCGATGACGAGGTCCTCGATCTCGTCGGGGTCGATGAGCAGCTCTTCGATCGGCAGCTCCTCGACCGCCTCGGGCAGGCGCAGCACGATGCCGTCGTCGCTCCAGAGCAGCTCGACCTCGAGTCCCCACCGATCCGCCAGCCGCGCTCGCAGCGCCATCGCCCACGGGGCGTGCACCTGCGCGCCGAACGGCGACAGCACGCACACCCGCCAGTCGCCGATCTCGTCGCGGAAGCGTTCGACGACGATGGTCCGGTCATCGGGCACCGCGCCGGTGGCCTCGGCCTGGTCGTCGAGGTAGAGCACGAGGTTGCTGGCGGCGCGCTCGTCGAGCCCGAGATCGCGCTGCAGCCGAGGGGCTGCGTCCGCTCCCCACCCGCGCACCTCGCGGGTGAGCTCGCCCACGGCCCGTCCCAGCTCGAGCGGCCGGCCGGGACCGTCGCCGTGCCAGAACGGCATCTTGCCGGGCAGGCCGGGGGCCGGCGTGACGACCACACGCTCGTGGGTGATGTCTTCGATGCGCCAGGTCGAGGCGCCGAGCAGGAACGTCTCGCCCGGCCGCGACTCGTAGACCATCTCCTCGTCGAGCTCACCGACTCGGGTGCCGTCGGGGAGGAACACGCCGAACAGCCCGCGGTCGGGGATGGTGCCGCCGCTGGTGACGGCCAGCCGCTGTGCACCGGCGCGCCCCCGCACGATGCCGTTCACGCGGTCCCACACGATGCGCGGCCGCAGCTCCGCGAACTCGTCGCTCGGGTAGCGGCCGGCGAGCAGGTCGAGCACCGAGGCCATCACGTCGTCGGACAGCTCGGCGAAGGTGGCCGACCGCCGCACGAGCGACACCAGCTCGTCGACCTTCCACTCGTCGAGCGCGCACATCGCGACGATCTGCTGAGCCAGCACGTCGAGCGGGTTGCGCGGGTAGCGCGTGTGCTCGATGAGGCCCTTCTGCATGCGGTCGACGACGACCGTGGCCTCGAGCAGGTCGGCGCGGTGCTTGGGGAAGAGCTTGCCCGTGCTCGGCTCCCCCACCTGGTGCCCGGCCCGACCGATGCGCTGCATGCCCGCCGCGACCGATCGCGGCGACTCGACCTGCACGAC
>JBEEGB010000589.1:0-5960 GCA_041166585.1 Acidimicrobiaceae bacterium | reverse complement strand
GTGAAGGTGAAGCGCCACGCGGTGAAGGTGAGCTACACGCTCTGCCTCGGCGGGCTGTCGTTCTTCTTGTTCATCCTGCTCACCGTCACCGGCATCTTCCTGATGTTTTTCTACCGGCCGACTGCGGCGCAGGCATGGGACGACATCGCCGGCCTGCACACGGCGGTCACGTTCGGGCTGCTGGTGAGGAACATGCACCGATGGGGGGCCCACCTCATGGTGATCTCCGTGTTCCTGCACATGGCGCGCGTCTTCTACCACGGTGCCTACAAGGCGCCTCGCGAGTTCAACTGGGTGATCGGCGTCATCCTGCTGCTGCTCACCCTCATGCTCTCGTTCACCGGCTACTTGCTCCCGTGGGACCAGCTCGCCCTCTGGGCGGTGACGGTGGGCACCAACATGATGGGCTACACACCGGTCTTCGGGACCCAGGTGCGCTTCGTGCTCCTGGGCGGAGCCGAGATCAGCACCGACACGTTGCTGCGCTGGTACGTGCTGCACGTGCTCATGCTCCCGTTCGTGATCGTGATCTTCATGGCCATCCACTTCTGGCGAGTTCGCAAGGACGGCGGCATCAGTGGACCGCTGTGATGGCTTGGATGTCGACCCTTCGATGTCGAGGAAGAGGGGCGAGGTGATCCGATGACCGAGATCCCCGAACACCTGCGCAAGCGAGCCGAGGAAGCCCGCAAGAAGGCCGCCGCGGCGGCCGGCGGGGGCGACGCTCCCGCCGACGCGCCTGCGGCCGCACCCGCCGGTGAGGAGCCCGCGGCGCCGTCTGCGGCCGCCAGCCGGATCCCGGCCCACCTGCTCGAGCGCTCGAAGGCGGCCAAGGCTGCTGCGGGCGGCGAGGCCAGCGACGCGGGCAGCGGCGGAGGGACTGCCGTCGCCACCGCACCGGCGGCCACGGCGACAGCGGTCGCCACGGCCGGCATCCCGGTCGCGGCCGGGCCCGGCGGCCACACCCAGCGGCTCCTCACCGTCGTGAAGTCCGGCTCGATCCAGGACGTGAAGTCGGCACCGGTCGACAAGGTCCACGTGTGGCCGCACCTGCTCGCCGTCGAGTTCGTCGCCGCGCTCGTGGTCACCGCCGTCTCCTTCGTCCTGTCGGTGTTCGTCAACGCGCCGCTCCAGACGTTGGCCAACATCAACCGCACCCCGAACCCCTCCAAGGCGCCCTGGTACTTCCTCGGCCTCCAGGAGCTGCTCACGATGTTCCACCCGATGGTCGCCGGCGTGACCATCCCGGGCATCGGCCTCTTCGGTCTCATGCTCGCCCCGTACACCGACCGCAACCCCAGCAACAAGCCTGAAGATCGCAAGTTCGCCATCGCCCTCATGACCGTGTTCCTCATGTTCTGGGCCGTGCTCGTGATGATCGGCGTGTTCTTCCGGGGCCCGGGCTTCAACTTCACCTTCCCCTGGCGGGAAGGGCTGTTCTTCGACCTGTGATGCAGACCACCATCGGAAGGGGGCAGACGCGATGAGCAACGGCGCCATCATCGGGATCGGCGTTGCCGTCCTCGTCGTCCTCGCGGTCGTGCTGTTCGCGGGTGTCGCCCGCCGGCGCGACACCGGCGAAGCCACCGGCGCGCTCAGCCGCGAGACACGCAGGCGCGACAAGGCCCGCGCCAGGGGCCGCGACACGGCCTTGCCGTCAGTCGACGTGGTGACCGGTCGCGACGTCGAGAAGGGCGTCGCCCTCGAGCGCAGCGAGCCATCGCAGGCGGTCGTGAAGGCGAGCTCAGGCGCGTTGGCTCCTTGGGTGCCGCCCGACCCCGAGCTCATCGGCGTCACCCGCCGCAAGTTCCTCAACCGGGGCATCGTCACGTTGATGAGCTTCGGCCTCACCGCGTTCGGACTCGCGGTCATCGGGTTCCTCTGGCCGTCCAGCACCGGCGGCTTCGGCTCGAAGATCCGCGTCGGCAAGCTCACCGACATCAAGGCGAACATCGCCCAGGGCAAGGGCTTCTACTACGTGCCTCAGGGCCGCATGTGGATCACGGCCTACCCCGAAGGATCGCTGGAGAAGGCCAGGAAGGTGTACGCCGCCCCGATCCTCACCGGGATGGAGGCGGGCGTCGTCGCGCTCTACCAGAAGTGCGTGCACCTCGGCTGCCGCGTTCCCAACTGCTTGACCTCCCAATGGTTCGAGTGCCCCTGCCACGGTTCGCAGTACAACCGGGTGGGCGAGAAGAAGGGCGGCCCGGCGCCGCGCGGCCTCGACCACTTCGCCATGGAGGTCAGCGGCGATTCGCTGATCGTGAACACCGGCCTCATCATCCAGGGGCCCCCCATCGGAACCAACACCACCGGCCAAGAGGCAGAGGGCCCTCACTGCGTCGGCGGGAAGAAGGAGTAAAGCGTTGGTCCTCGCGGAACTCGACAACAGTGCGATCGGTTGGATCATCGGCTTTGTGGCGACCGCCGCGGTCGTCGTCTACGCGGCCGTCAACGTCCTGTCGCACGGCAAGCCCGAGCTCGGCTCCGAGATCGAGCTGGCGCCGAACCGCAAGCCCTACCTGAGCGACGAAGAGCTCGAAGGTCCCAAGCTCGACAAGACCCTGTCGGTCGCGTTGCTCGTGCTGTTCGTGATCGCGATCGGGCTGCCGCTCTACTGGATCTTCGAGCCTGGCCGGCAATCGAACGCCAAGGCCGACTTCAACACGGTCTTCGTCAAGCGCGGTGCCGAGCTGTTCGCCCCCACCGAGCAGGGCGGGTTCAACTGCGCGTTCTGTCACGGCGGCATGGACGCCAAGGGCAACATCATCGATTACAACCTCACCAGCCCTGACGGCACCACAGCGCCCGTGAAGTGGCGGGCCCCGGCGCTCAACACCGTGCTGCTGCGCTACAGCCGCAAAGAGGTCACGTTCATCCTCACCTACGGACGTCCGTTCTCGCCGATGCCGGCGTGGGGTCTCGACGGTGGCGGCCCCCTCAACGCGCAGCAGATCCAGAACCTCGTCGACTACCTCGAGTCGATCCAGCTCAATCCCGAGGAAGCGCAGCAGCAGGCTCGCGACGAGCTCACGCGCATGATGGGCGAGAAGGACGAGAGCGGCGCGCCGCTGTGGAAGTCCGAGGGCGAGGCGCTGTTCAACATGGGCCTCACCGGGACGCAGTCCTTCGCGGGCGGGGCCGACTCGTGCGGCCGCTGCCACACGCAGGGCTGGTCGTACTACCAGGCCGACCCCGACGGCAACCAGCGCTACGACCTCTCGAAGCTCCCGGCTCAGGGCTGCGGCGCGCTCGGACCGAGCCTCTGCAACGGCTCCGCAGTGCGCCAGTTCCCTGCGCTGCCGGTGGTCACGCCGTGCGTCCCGACCTCTGGTGACCCCAATGCGGCGACCACCACGACGACAGCAGCGCCGTCGTCCGGCGGGCCGACGACCACTGCGGTCCCCGAGTGCGTCAACCCCGCACAGAACCAGATCGACTTCGTCACCGCGGGATCCGAGGACGGCATCAAGTACGGGGTGCACGGCCAAGGCAGCGGCAAGATGCCCGGCTTCGGCGAGCGACCCGGAGAGCCTGCGCTGTTCTGGATCAACAAGGGGAAGGAGCGCGAGCCAAGTCTGGGCATGCTGCCCTATGACCTGATCGCCAAGATCGTCGACTACGAGCGGAGCCTCTAGTCCCATGCACGTGATCAGCACCGTCCTGGGCTTCATCAGCTGGAACCCGGAGATCCGCAACGTCCTCAGCGTCCTCATCGGGATCATCGTCCTGATGGGCTCGGTCATCCTCATCGTGTCGACCAACACCGGTCCCCGCACCGGCATGCTCGTCGGGCTGGCCTGCCTGTTCGGGTGGATGACGCTGATGGGCACCACCTGGTGGATCTACGGGATCGGCCTCAAGGGCACGGCGCCGAAGTGGAAGGTCGTCGAGATCAGCTACGACCTGCAGCAGGCCGCGCAACCGAGAGCAAGGACCCTCCCCGAGCTCGATGATCAGGCCAAGGTGGCCGAGATCCTGGCCACCCGGTCCGACCTCATCAAGAAGGTCAACCCCGAGGGCAAGGACAAGGTCATCTCGATCTCCGAGCTCGTCGAGGCCGACCCGTCGATCGAGGCGCAGTTCGGTCTCGGCGCGAAGGACCTCGGTGGTTGGCACATCCTCGTCCCGTCCGACAAGCAGCGCGGTGACGCCCAAGCGTCAGCGGACGCAGTCCTCGGACCCGACGGCAAGAAGATCTTCGCGGACACCACCGAGTACAAGGTGGTGGAGGCCTTCGACACCGGCGGCAAGCAGGACGCGTACCCGCTGCCCTCGAACCCGCAGTGGTACCAGCGGGCGTTCAACCGCATCGAGACGACGTTCCACATCTCCCAGCCCGAGCACTACGCGATCGTGCAGGTGCAGGCGGTGATCCCGCAGGAGACCCCGCCCGGCGGTACGCCCCCGACGCCCAAGTTCGACACCAGCCAGCCCGTGATCAGCGTGATCATGATCCGCGACGTCGGCAACCTGCGCTTCCCGTCGTTCCTCTTCACGTTCGTGTGCGGGACGCTGTTCGCGCTCACCTGCTGGACGTTGCACCGCCGAGACAAGCTGATCGCCCTCAACCGCGCTGCGGTCTGATCGGGGAAGGTGAAGCTCAATGGACCAGTACCTACCGCTGGTGACCTTGCTGATCCTGGCCGTGGTGTTCGCCGCGATCAGCGCCCTCGCATCGAAGCTGCTCGCGCCGCGCCGCCCGAGTGAGGCGAAGTCAGCGCCCTACGAGTGCGGCATCATCCCCCGCCGGGACCCACCCGAGCGCTTCCCGGTCCGCTTCTACCTCGTGGCGATGATCTTCATCATCTTCGACATCGAGATCATCTTCCTCTACCCCTACGCCGTCATCTACAAGGGCCTCGGCGCGTTCGGCCTCTGGGAGCTGGTGCTCTTCTCGTTGGCCGTGTTCGTGTCGTTCCTCTACCTCATCGCGAGCGGCGCGCTCGACTGGGGCCCCGTGCACAAGGCACGCAGGTTGGCCGAGCCGATGATGGTGTCCTCGCAGCGCACCGTGGCCACCACGGTCCGCCGCGTCGGCCTCGAGGGACGCCGCGACGTCGAAGACCCGGAGGCCGCATAGCCATGCCGGTGAACTTCGACAAGGGCCTCGAGGGCCTCGACCACAACATCATCACGGGCACGATCGAGAGCCTGGTCAAGTGGGCCAGGCAGAAGAGCATGTTCCCTGCGACGTTCGGCCTGGCCTGCTGTGCCATCGAGATGATGGCCACCGGCGGCCCCCACTACGACCTCGCCCGCTATGGCATGGAGGTCTTCCGGGCGTCGCCCCGCCAGGCCGACCTGATGATCGTCGCCGGCCGCGTCTCCCAGAAGATGGCTCCGGTGCTGCGCCAGATCTACGACCAGATGATGGAGCCCAAGTGGGTCATCAGCATGGGCGTGTGCGCATCGAGCGGTGGGATGTTCAACAACTACGCCATCGTGCAAGGCGTCGATCAGGTCGTGCCCGTCGACGTCTACGCACCCGGCTGCCCGCCCGGTCCCGAGACGCTCATGCACGCGATCCTCACGCTCTACGGGTTGATCGAGAGCGGCGAGCTCGCCGTGCGGCGCGAGGCACGCGGCGGCGGCGCCGGCGTGCAGGTCACCCAGCTCGACGGTCAGACGGCGGCCGACACGGTCGTCACCATCGGGAGCAAGTGAGATGGCAGACGACGACGACGCAGCGGTCGCGACCGACGACGCCCCCGCAACGAACGCAGCACCCGAGATCGCGACGCGCTACGGCGTGCCGGTCACCGAGTCCAGCGGCCAGGCGGTGCTCCACCCGAGGCGCGAGCACCTGGCCGAGCTGGTCATGGAGCTGCGCGACGAGCACGGCTTCGGCATGTGCATCGACGTCACGGCCGTCGACTACCTCGCGTACGAGCTTCCCCGCCGCCTTCCGGCCAGCGTCGAGCCTGAGCGGTTCGAGCTGATCGTCGGCCTTCTCTCGC
>JBEEGB010000588.1:0-7469 GCA_041166585.1 Acidimicrobiaceae bacterium | reverse complement strand
GACGCGGTAGTAGAGCTCGTCCCAGTGCCAGCCGTAGCGGTTCGACAGCGCGAGGTTCACGGCGCTCTTCACCGCGGCGACGACGAGCACCGCGCGGAGCGCCAAGGCCTGAGGCGTGCTCGTGCCGCTCGTCGGGGGGCTCTCGGCGTGCGGGGCCAGCGTCTCGGACATGGGACGATCGTGCGCCAGGACGGGGTTGGCTGTCGTCCCTCCGCGGAGCGGTTGCAAGGCTCATCATCGCGGGGGAGGTGGGTCATCCCGGTGGGGGGCGACCGCGGCCGAGCAGATCCGTATCGTTGACCCTGTGACCCTGCTGGAGCGCGTGCGATCGGCGCCGCCGTTGCTCGTCGACGGCGGCCTGGCCGCGGTGGCGTTCGCGACCGTGCTCACCTCCGCTGCGCTGACCGCATCGTTGCCCCACGAGCACGAGCTGCCCGCGTGGGCGGTGCTGTTGCTGTTCGTCCAATGCGCGGTGTTGGTGTTCCGGCGCCGGTGGCCGTTCGCGGTCACCCTTGTCGCAGGTGCCGCCGCTGGCATCTACGGCGTCGCCCCTTTGCCCGACCCGGTGGCACCCCTCGGCGTGCTGATCGCCTACGGCAGCTACGTCGCCCAGCGACCTCGCCCCCAGTCGATCGCGCTCACCGCCGCCGGGATAGTGGGTGCGTTCGCGGGCACGTGGATCGCAGGCGACTCCGACGCGCTCGACTACTTCGCCGCCATCGCGTTCGTGGCGTTCGCGGCGCTGCTCGGTGAGCTGGCCCGGACGCGCCGCGCCTACATCGACCAGCTCGAGGCCCGAGCGGATCAGCTCGAACGGGAGCGAGACGTCGAGGCTGCCGCCGCGGTGGCACAGGAGCGCATCCGGATCGCCCGCGAGCTGCACGATGTCGTCGCGCATCACGTGAGCGTGATGGTCGTACAAGCCGAGGCTGCCGGGTCGACCGCCGCCGACCCGACCGCCCTGGATGCCATCGCGACGACGGGTCGAGAGGCGCTCACCGAGCTTCGCCACATGGTCGGTGTGCTGCGCGACGAGCGCGACCGTTCACCGGTCGAGCCGCAGCCCGGCATCGCCGATCTGTCGCGGCTCGCCGAGCAGGTGCGGAGCGCGGGATTGCCCGTCGCGCTGCGGGTGGAAGGCGAGCCCAGATCGGTGGCCGCCGGCGTCGACCTCTCCGCCTACCGCATCGTTCAGGAGGCGCTCACCAACACGCTCAAGCACGCCGGCACCGCTCGTGCCGACGTCGCTGTCCGCTGGTGCCCCGATGCCGTCGAGCTGGTCGTAGCCGACGACGGGCGCGGCGTCACGAGCGCGAACGGCGGAGCCGGGCACGGGCTGGTCGGCATCGGCGAGCGCGTCGCGTTGTTCGGCGGCTCCTTCGAGGCCGGCCCCGAACCCGGAGGCGGCTTCACCGTCACCGCGCGGCTGCCGTGCTGATCCGGGTGGTGGTCGCCGACGACCAACCGGTCGTGCGGGCCGGGTTCGGGACGATTCTCGGCGGACAGCCCGACATCGAGGTGGTGGGCGAGGCGGGCGACGGCCGTGAGGCGGTCGTGGTCGCGCGCGAGGCGCGCGCTGATGTCGTGCTGATGGACATCCGCATGCCGGTGCTCGATGGCTTGGAGGCAACGAGGCTGCTCGCAGGACCTGGGGTGCAGGACCCGGTGAAGGTGCTCGTGCTCACGACGTTCGACCTCGACGAGTACGTGTACGAGGCGCTGCGCGCGGGAGCGAGCGGCTTCCTCCTCAAGGACGTGACACGAGACGAGCTGGTCGGTGCCGTGCGCGTCGTCGCCCGAGGAGATGCACTCCTCGCTCCGAACGTGACGAGACGGCTCATCGCCGAGTTCGCACGCCTCGGCCCGGGGACCGCCCCGACGTCGGCCGGGCTCGACGCGCTCACCGCGCGTGAGCGGGACGTGCTCGAGCTGATCGCCCGCGGCCTCACGAACGCCGAGATCGCCCACCGGCTCATCGTCGGCGAGGCGACCGTGAAGTCCCACGTCGCGCACGTGCTGCAGAAGCTCGCCGTCCGCGACCGGACTCAGGCGGTCATCGCCGCGTACGAGTCCGGGCTCGTCCGGCCCGGCGCGGCGGGGTAGCGGCTCCGTGTGCGACTGCCTCGTCGCCCTCGCGCCGGCCACCAGCGACGGTGTGACGCTCTTCGCGAAGAACAGCGACCGACCGCCACACGAGGAGCAGCTGATCGAGCGCCACGACGCGCGCACCGAGCCCTCGACGACGACCACCTACCTCACGATCGACCCGCACGGCGGGCCGACCATCGCCTTCGTCGGGTCCCGGCCCGCATGGATGTGGGGCGTCGAGCACGGCGTGAACGCCGCGGGCGTCGCGGTCGGCAACGCCACGATCTACACCACGCTCGACCCACGCGGCGCCCCGCCGGCGCTCACCGGGATGGATCTCGTGCGCCTCGCGCTCGAACGCGCGACGACAGCAGCCGAGGCGGTCGAGGTGATGACGACGCTGCTCGAGCGCCACGGCCAAGGGGGCTCGGGTCATCGTGACGTCGACCGGCCCTACTGGTCGTCATTCCTCGTTGCCGACCCGTGCACCGCCTTCGTCGTCGAGACCTCGGGGACGGCATGGGAGGCGCTGGAGGTCGAGCGCACGGCGGCGACGTCGAACCGCACGACGCTTCCCGCCTTCGACGGCGAGCACCGTCACCCTCGCCAGCCGGTCGAGCAGCTCGTCGACCCGCGCCTCGAGGCCAGCCGCGCGGTGCTCGCGGCTGGGCCGGCGACCGTCGAGTCACTCGTCGCGCACCTTCGGTCCCACGTGGGCGGCGAGGGAGGTTGGACCGTCTGCATGCACGTCGGGGACGTCGAGGCAACCACCGCGGCGATGGTGGCTGAGCTCCCCGTCGGTGCTCCGCCCGTCGCTCATCTGTGCCTCGGCTCGCCGTGCACTGGCACCTTCAGCCGGATCGTCGTTCATCCTTGAACGTCACGTTTGATACCAGATCGTCACCTGAACGGCGTCTCATCTTCACGTCCTTGGGGGAGAGTCCTCTCATGCGATTCCACCGGCATGAGCGCGTCGAGGCCGAACCCCGCCAGGACCCTCTCGCTGCCGCGATCTGGCAAGACGGCCTGTCGCATGCCACAGCCTCGGGCGGCCTCGTGATCCACGCGCCGCATGCGGCCGATCTGCTGCCGAAGGTCGTGCTTCCGACGACCAAGAGCGAGCACAGCGCCGCCGCGTAGCGCACGCGTCGCTCGCAGTGGGTGCGAACCTGTAATACCGTCGCCACATGCCGAAGTTCGTGATGCTCTCCACGCTGGGTCCTGACGGCTCGGCGCGGCTGCGCGAGAACCCGGAACGGCTCCGCGAGGTGCGCCAAGAGGTGGAGTCGATGGGCGTCAAGGTCCTCGACCAGTACGCGCTGCTGGGCACCTGGGACTTCCTCAACATCATCGAGGCGCCCGACGAGCTGACGATGGCACGGGTGGCCACCACGCTGGCGGCGCGGGGCACGCTCAAGACGCTCACCCTCACGGCCATCGACATCGAGGACTTCATCGCCACGATGAAGAACGGCCAGCAGGAGCCGACCTAGATCCACCACATCGAGCCGCGCTTGCGCTCGGCTCGGACCTCCTCGGCTCCGAAGATCACCGGCAGCGTCTCCCCGTCAGACACGCGCTTGATCCGGACACCGCCGTCCTGCACCTCGACCACCTCGAAGCCGCGCGCCCACCGTTCGTCGAAGCGGTTGCGGACCTCCACCCTGTCGCCTGCGACCAGCGTCTCAGCCAACCCGTCCCCTCTAAACCACCAACTCGAGTCGCGCGTCCGATTCAACACCTTTCTCTCCTCACGTGCCGGTCAGGATGTCGATCGCCGGAGCGACCGTGATCTCGGTGCGCAGGCTGTTGGCGATGTAGCACTCCTCGTGGGCGAGCCGCACGAGCCGCTCGACCTTCTCCGTCGAGGGCGGCGCGGCGCCGGGCGCGGTCCGGATCGTGATGCGGGGCCGGAGCGTGATGCTCGTGATGCGGGTGGGAGGATCCTCGTCCGGCATGAGCGCCTCGGCCTCGTCCTCGTAGGCGACGACGTCGATGCGGGCCCGCGCCGCCACGGCCAGGAAGGACAGGAACTGGCACGACGACGCCGCGGCCACCAACAGCTGCTCGGGGTTGAGCAGCGCCGGGTCGCCGAGGAAGGCGGGATCAGAGCTGAGCACGAGCGTTGCCTCTGAGGGCGGCGCCAGGACGCGATGGGTGCGGTCGTAGCTGTCGTAGCCGGCACCCGTCGAGCCCGACCAGGAACACCTGGTGTGATAGCGATGGGTGGCGCTCATGGGCCGTAGCCTGCCGAGCCATGACCGATCTCGCACCTGATATCCGGCTCACGGAGTGGACGTCGTGCGGAGGTTGCGCAGCGAAGTGGGGCGCGTCGCCGCTGTCGGCCCTCGTCCGCGAGCTCGCCGGTTCCGCCGATCCGGCGTTGCTGATCGGGCTGGCGCCGTTCGACGACGCGGCGGTCTACCGGCTCAGCGACGACCTGGCGATGGTGTCGACGACCGACTTCTTCCCGCCGCTCGTCGACGACCCCGCCGACTTCGGCGCGATCGCCGCGGCCAACGCGTGCAGCGACGTGTTCGCGATGGGAGGTCGGGTCGTGCTCGCGCTCAACATCTCGGCCTTCCCCGAGCGCATGCCGGTCGAGGCGATCGGCGCCATCCTGCGGGCCGCGGGCGAGGTCGTGGCCGAGGCCGGGGGCGCCGTCGGAGGTGGCCACACGATCCGCTCGGACGAGCCCATCTTCGGTCTCGCCGTGCAAGGGCTGGTCCACCCCGACCACATCTTCACCAAGGGCGGCGCCCTTCCCGGTGACGTGCTCGTGCTCTCGAAGCCGATCGGCACCGGCATCGTGCTCGCCGGAGGCTCCGCCGAGGAGAAGGCGGTCGCCATCACCGGGATGCGTCGTCTCAATCGGGCCGCGTCGGAGACCCTGCAATCGCTCGGCGACGCGGTGCACGCCGTGACGGACGTGACCGGGTTCGGCCTCTTCGGGCACGGCTGGGAGATGGCCGAGCGCTCGGGTGCGGTCCTGATGTTCTCGGCCGCGGCGCTGCCGCTCTACCCCGGCGCGCTCGAGGCGGCAGAGGCCGGCACCCGCACCGGCGGCGACCCGCGCAACCGGGCTCACCTCGAGGGCCACGTCGAGTCGAGCGCGCCGGCGGCGCTCGAGGCGCTCGGCTACGACCCGCAGACCTCGGGTGGCCTGCTGGCAGCCGTCGACCCGTCGGCGGCCGGTGCGCTCGAGGCCGACGGCTTCACCGTGGTCGGCGTGGTCGAGGCCGGCGAGGCAGCGGTGTCGCTGCGCTGATGCTCGCGCGAGCGGACCAGTAACGTGCAGCCGTGGGTGCCGCGCTGACCGTCTCGCCGCTGCGGAAGGCGTTGAAGACGAAATCCCCGTCGCTCGCGGTCGAGCGCGAGCTCTGGGCGCAGGGTCACCAAGTCGTTGTCGGGATGGACGAGGTCGGGCGAGGCTCGTGGGCCGGGCCGCTCTCCGTCGGCGCGGCGGTCGTGCCCACCGACCGGCGCGTCTACAAGATCCGCGACTCAAAGATGCTCACGGAGGCCGAGCGCGAGGCGATCTTCGAGCGCATCGCGTCGTGGTGCCGCGCCTGGGCCGTTGGTCATGCGAGTCAAGAGGAGTGCGACGAGCTCGGCATGTCGGCGGCGCAGAAGCTGGCCGCCGCTCGAGCCCTCGACGGGCTCGGGCTCGTGGCCGACCGCGTGGTGCTGGACGGCAACTGGGACTTCGTCGGTCGGGGCATGACGATCAAGATGGTGAAGGCCGACGCCCGGTGCCTGTCGGTCGCGGCCGCGTCGATCCTCGCCAAGGTGACCCGCGATCGCATCATGCGAGCCGAGGCGGAGCACTACCCGGGCTACGACTTCGAGCTCAACAAGGGCTACCCGTGCCCGCGCCACAAGGCCGCGCTGCGCGGGTACGGCCCGTCGGCCATCCACCGCCGCAGCTGGGTGTTCATGGACCACCTGCCGTGGCCGGGCATGCAACGTCCCCTCCCCGAGGACGCACAGCAGTCGTTGTTCGCGTGAGCGACGACGGGCCCGATCCCGATCTGGAGCGCAGCCGCGCCGAGTTCGCAGCCAAGGTCGAGCGCCGGCTCGCGCCTCAGCGCTCGGCGCCCGCGCCGGCGAAGGGGAGCTCGGCTGCGCTGCTCACCACCGGCATCGTCGGCACCGCGATGCTGGCCCTCCTCGTCGCCTTCCTCGGCGGCGGCCTGCTCTTCGTCCCCGCGCTGATCCCGCTCGTGACGGTCGTCGGCGTGCTCCTCGCCCGCCGCTTTGGCACGAGCTGAGCCGTTCTGACGGTGCTGACTTCGGAATTTCCGAAGTCAGCACCGAACAAACGCTTGCGGGTCAGGGGACGATCAGGGAGGAGACCATGCCGCGTTGCTCGTGGTCTTCGATGCCGCACTTGAGGACGTAGGTGCCGCCCTTGTCGAAGGTGATGGTCACGGTGCCCGCGGCGCCGGGCTTGGTCGGCCCGACCTCGTTGATCGCGTTGCCGTCCGGACCGAACACCTCCATCTCGTGCTCGACGGTGCCCTGGTTCTTCAGCGCGAGCGCGATCGTCTCGCCCTTGGCCGCGTGCACGGTGTCGACGCCAGCGAACGTGTAGTCGGAGGCCAGGATCTCGACGGTGCGATCGGCCACCTTCGAAGCGCTGCCGCCCGCGCCGGTGACGGTGACCTTCGTGCGAATGCCGTCGCCCTTCTGACCCGGTTTGCACTGCAGCGTGTACTCACCGGCGGCGAGGTCCACGGTGAGGTCGCGTGACGTGCCCGGCGCGACGTTCTCCACCTCGCCGCGGACCTGATCGCCATCGCCGAGCACATAGAGCTCGGTCACATCGCTGCCCTCGTTCTTGGCGGAGAACGTGATCTTGCCCGCGGGCAGCTCGGTCTTGGCGGGCGCGCAGCTGGTGTCGTTCGCCTTCACGACGATCGTCGAAGCGCTCGCGCCGCCCGAGCAGGCGCCAGCTCCGAGCCCGCCGGCGAGCGCGACGAAGCAGAGGGGTACGAGCTTGTGCATCAGGTGGTCACCATCTGGGTGGGGGTCGGGGTCGTGGGAGCGGAGGCAACGGGTGCGGGCCGGCGGAAGAACAGCACGAGGACGGGGATGGCGTAGCCGAACCACGCGACGGCTTGGAGCCAGGTGGTCGCGGGGCTGAAATTGAAGACGCCCTTCAGCAACGTGCCGTACCACGACGACGGGGGGATCTGGTCGCTCACGTCGAAGGCGAGCGAGTGCACGCCCGGGAGGACCCCGGCTTCCTGGAGGTCGTGGACGCCGTAGGCGAGCACCCCGGCGGCGACGATGACGAGCGCAGCACCGGTGTACGTGAAGAAGCGAGCCATGTTGATCGTCACCGACTTGCGGTAGAGCAGCCATGCGAGCACGACCGC
>JBEEGB010000587.1:0-3345 GCA_041166585.1 Acidimicrobiaceae bacterium | reverse complement strand
CGCAAGCTGGCCAAGGGGCACTTCGCGTGGATGTACCTCGACCTCCAGCGGCACAGCTGGTACGAGGAGGAGACGATCAAGGAGTCGCTGCGCGGGCGGTGGCACGAGCTGGTGCGGTCGAAGCTGGCCTACATCGGCATCGTCGCCGACGCGGCCATCGCCAAGCGCTGGCGGGCGCTGCGCGACTGCGCCCACGGCAGCTGGGGCAAGGCCGTCGCCGACTTCTACGACCGCCACGGCTTCCCGTTCCCGGGCGAGCGTCACGGGATCTACGAGCTCGGCGCCCGTCACGACTGGGTCCACGTGCTGGCGGGCTACGAGACGACGCCGGAAGGCGAGCTCGACGTCTTCGCGTTCATCGCCGCGTCCATGACCGACGAACGCGGGTTGGTGCTGCTCGCGATCACCCTGGGGCTGTTCCAGAACGGCAGCATCCGGCACGTGTCGGGCAAGCGCATCGGCAACGCGCGCTCCGACACGCTCACCGACGTCGGCGCGGTCGGCCACTTCACCGAGGCGCTCCGGCGCGGGAACGCGTGCACCGCCGACGTCATGGGATCGGTCGACATGTTCGCCCACAAGGACGATCAGCTCGACGCGGTGCGCGAGCTGTTCGGCGTCGTCCCGATCCGCTCCGGGGCCTGATCGCGCGATGGCGTCCACCGCTCGCCGGCTGCTGGTGTCGGTGCCCACCCTCGGCGATCCCAACTTCTTCCGGTCGGTGGTGTTCATCATCGAGCACAACGACGACGGCGCGGTCGGTGTCATCCTGAACCAGCCGACCGAGGCGCGCGTCGACGACGCGCTGCCGGATTGGGCTGCGGTTGCCGCGCCGCCTGCGGTGGCGTTCGTCGGCGGGCCCGTGCAGCAGCACGACGCGGTGATCGGGTTGGCGAGGTTCTCGGCCGGGGACGGCGGGGCCGTCGAGCACTCCGACGCGTGGCAGCCGCTGCTCGGCCCGATCGGCACCGTCGACCTCGGACGCACGCCGGCCGAGGTCAGCGGCCGGCTCGAGGCAGTACGTGTGTTCGCGGGGTATTCGGGGTGGGGGCCCGGACAGCTCGACGACGAGCTCGAGCAGGGCGGCTGGTTCGTGGTCGACGCGCATCCCGACGACCTGCTCACGCCCGATCCCTCGTCGCTGTGGCGCGTGGTCCTGCGGCGTCAGGGCGGCGACCTCGCGGTGTCGGCGAACTACCCGCTCGACGCGGAGCCGACCGCGAACTGAGCGACCGGGCCGGGCGACGAAACCCGGCCGGTACCATCGACCGGTGCCCCCCGACGAAGCCATCGAACGGATCCTCGTCGTCACCGCGCATCCGGACGACGTCGATTTCGGCTGTGCGGGCTCGGTGGCGGTCTGGACCGACGCCGGGATCGAAGTGTCGTACTGCATCGTCACCAGCGGCGAGGCGGGTGGCTTCGACGACACGGTGCCGCGCCCGACGATGGCGGAGATCCGCCAGGCCGAGCAGCGCGCCGCGGCCAAGGTCGTCGGCGTCACCGACCTCACGTTCCTCGGGTATCCGGACGGACGGCTGGTCTCGACCATCGAACTGCGCCGTGACATCAGCCGCGTGATCCGGCGGGTGCGCCCGCAACGGGTCGTCAGCCAGTCGCCGGAACGGAACTTCCAGCGCGTCTACGCCAGCCATCCCGACCACCTGGCGGCGGGTGACGCCACCCTCGCCGCGGTGTATCCCGACGCCCGCAACCGCTTCGCGCATCCCGAGCTGCTCGAGGAGGGGTTCGAACCCTGGTCGGTCCCGGAGATCTACCTGATGACGTTCGGCACTCCCGACGTGTTCGTCGACATCACCGACACCGTCGAACGCAAGCTCGACGCGCTCCGCAGCCATGTCAGCCAGATGCAGGACGGCATGGACCTCGACGCGCTGGTCAAGGACTGGGGCCGGTCGCTGGCGGAGGCAGGTGGACTGCCCGAGGGTCGTCTTGCGGAGGCGTTCCTCCGCATCGACGCGCAGTAGCTCGGCCGAGCACACCTCCGCGAGAACCGCATCGGTCGTTCTGTGCGATGACACCCCGGGTCGAGCGACAGCACACTCGGGTGCGGCAGCGAGAACGCTCCAGAGCGGGCAATCTGGCGGCGCGTAGTTGCTTAGAGAACGGCGTCGAGCCACGCAACGATGACGAAAGCAACCAGCAGCCCGAGAAACGCCAGCCCGAAGTTCCGGAGGCGATGGTCACCGCTGCGTGACGACGCGTTCACGCCGCGGGTGAAGGAGCCGAGCCCCGACAGAGTGCCCTCGATCGTGTTCGGGAACTGCTCGAACCCGTGCTGGCTAGTCGGGGCGGTCACCGTCGGAAGAGGCCGCTTGTCGCGGCGCTTCTTCCCGGCCGATGCCATGCCGACAACGGTATCTCAGTCCAGGAGCAGCGCATAAACTGCCGCTCGGGCTCGACGGATCGGGCAAGCTGGCGTGCGTGCCCAAAGATTCAACGACCCGACCTCACGGCATCGACCTCTTCTGGATTCCGCTGGGCGCAGACGCACACATCGTGCGTGTGAGCGGCAGGCTGTACGAGGCGCTCGAGGCTTTGATCTGCCACCGACCACGATGTGACCTCTACCACTCTGCGTTGGAGGTCCGAGTCCCCGAGGCTCGCTACGTCATCGAGCAGGCTCCGATCCCAGACGATGACGGAAATCGGCGTGGCGTTGTCGCCGAGGGTCCCGTTGGCTTCAAAATGCTCGGGCGCTTCCGTCTCTTCCGGTATGAGATCAGATGCTGGCGTGATGGGACGATTCCCGACCTGCGTCAAGCTGTCGGAAGTCCCGTACATCTCACTGATGACATCGACCAAGCGCGACGCGTTCTCGATCTGCTGCCGTCCATACCAACGCCGGTTTGGGGACGCGACGACTTCCGCACCGGCGAGATGTGGAACTCCAACTCCGTCGTCTCTTGGGTCCTGGCCAGCAGCGGTATACCGCTCGCTTCGGTACGGCCCCCCTCAGGTGGTCGAGCACCCGGATGGCACGCGGGAATCGTGATCGGCGAGCGGTCCGCGACGAATGCACAACTGCCGCCAGGCACTCCGCGAGATCCGGGCATCATGCGCGTAGCTGCCGACCCTCTCGGGACGGATTAGGCGAGAACAACAGCAAGCACGGCGAAGAGCAGGCCGAGCCACCGAGCAGCGTTCCGCAATCACTTTCCCAAAGTGTCGCTCTTGTTGGATGAATGGGATGACTCGGTACGCGCCGTCGCGTCCGTCGAGGAAGTCCTTGAGAAGAGGCTGCACGCTGAACTCGGTGTGCTCAGTCAAGAGGGTGATATCAATCTGGCTCAGGTGTTCCGCCTCATGTGGCCATACACACTT
>JBEEGB010000586.1:0-2778 GCA_041166585.1 Acidimicrobiaceae bacterium | reverse complement strand
CGCCGCGAGTTCTGGGGACGCGGGTATGCGTTCGAGGTCGGGCGCGCTGGGCTCGAGTTTGCGTTCGATGTCCTCGGCGTGCGAGCCGTGGTGTCGTGCACGGTCCGTCACAACGTGCGGTCGCGCGCCGTGATGGAACGCATCGGCATGCGGTACCGCGGGGAGATCCACAGCCGAGGAATGATTGAAGGACTCGAGGGAGAGCAGGACGACGCGCCGTTCGCGGTGTGTGCCCTGCTGAGCGAAGACTGGGAGAGCTCTCCGCGAATCCCGTCGCTACACGACCAAGCACCTGGCGGGACCTGACGCCATCCCTCGCCCGAAGACTGCTGTCCCCCGTAGTTTCACGACCGTGGGAGACACAAGTTCCCGTCCGCGCCCGTCGTCCCGGAGCTCGATGTCGCCGACCTCGAGGTCTCGTTGAGCTTCTACGTCGGCGTGATCGGGTTCACCGTCGTCTTCGAACGACAACGCGAGCGGTTCGCGTATCTCGCCCTTGAGCGCGCGGAAGTCATGCTTCAAGAGGCCGCGGGTCCTGGGCGACGGTTCCGTACCGCCCCTCTGGAGCATCCGTTCGGTCGCGGCATGAACCTTCAGATCGCGGTGCAGAGTGTGGACAACATCTATGGCGCGGTTCTCGATGCAGGAGTCCAGCCGGTCGTCCCGATCGAAGAGCGATGGTATGACGTCGACGTCGTGGCTCCAACAGGCAGGTGGAATGCCGTCGGGCCGATGAAAGCCGGAAACCGCCAGTTCGTTGTCGCCGATCCGGACGGCTACTTGTTGCGGCTCTTCACGAGCCTCGGCACCTCACCGGTGTGAGCCAGCCGGCCGACCCTGAGCGAACCGTTCCGCGCCATCTCCGAGCCGCCATTCCAGGGCAGGCGGCCTGCGCGGTTTCTAGGATCGACGCATGAGCCTCGAGTGGGAGCAGACGATCGTGGATGCGCGCTACCCAGGCACCCTCGGCAGGTGGTGGCGTGACGCGCTGGGCTGGGTGGTTGTCAACGATGACCCAGACGAGTTCGAGATCCGACCTGCTGCTGATCGTCTGCCGGGGCTTCTGTTCGTCCCTGTCCCGGAGTCGAAGACGGTGAAGAATCGGTTGCACCTCGACTTCCGGCCAGACGACAGAGACGTTGAGGTCGAACGGCTGCTTGCGCTGGGGGCCACGCGAGCGGACGTCGGGCAACGCGAGCAGTCGTGGATTGTGCTGAACGATCCTGAGGGCAATGAGTTCTGCGTCCTCGGATCGCGCTCGCCCTGAGCGGGCGATCGCTCATAGCCGGCGGTATGGGCACCCGCTGCCATGATCGGAGTACCGCCGAAGAATCCGCACGGCGTTCCCGACATCGGCACGTACGGTCTGGCAGATGGATGCTGAGTTCGCCCTGGAGTTCGCTGAGAAGTGGCAGGCGGCGTGGAACTCCCACGACGTCGACCGAATCCTCGCCCACTACAGCGACGACGTCGTGTTCCAGTCGCCCTACGTCGTGCACCGCTTCAAGGAACCCACCGGCGAAGTGCACGGCAAGGACGCGCTGCGCTCCTACTGGGGCTCCGGGCTCGAGCAACAGCCCGACCTCCGGTTCACCGTGGATGATGTCCGGGTCTCCGTCGACACGATCGTGATCAACTATCGCAACCACCACGACCATGCCGTCTCCGAAGTCCTGAGATTCAGAGATGGACTCGTGTGCTGGGGATGCGGCGCATACGTCCCGGGCGACTCGCTCGCAGCGACGCGCAGCCTCGACCGCTGACCTCCCCGTCAGGCGATGAGCAGGCGAAGGCCAAGCTCTGCCGCCTCGAGATCGAGGAGCTCGCGGTTGCGTTCGGCCCACTGACCAGATGCGAGGTCATCGCGGAGACTGCGCACTGCCCTCTGCTCGGCGTCCGGGCCAACACTGGCCCACACTGATATTCCGCGACGGACGTTCTCGTCCAGGTACGCCTCGGGCCGGCGCCAGTAAGCCTCGAAGAAGCCGTCAGCGCAGTCCCACGGAATGGGCACCGGCTCCATCCGGGCTCCGATCGCGCGGGCCAGCTCGGTCGCGAGGCCCACGCGGGAGCCAGCGACCTCGGGCAGGTAGTCACGGGTCAGCCAGAACCGGCGACGCCAGCTCCGGTCACTGGTGTCGCACGTGAACACCACCACGCGGCGAGCCACGCGCCGCATCTCGCGCAGGCCGGCAACCGGGTCCTGCCAGTGATGAACGGTGGCAAAAGCCATCGCGGCATCGAAGCACTGGTCCTCGAACGGAAGGCTCTCCGCCGCGGCAGCCACGCACCGCGCTGCGCCTGCGGGACGCTGCGCACGCATGACGGCCGACGGCTCCACCGCGGTGACGTCACGGTCGGAGGGCTCGTAGGAGCCGGTGCCAGCCCCGACGTTCAGCACGGTCCGCGCATCGCCGAGCGCAGCCCAGACCCGCGCGGCGATCCGCGGCTCGGTGCGCCGCGTCACCGTGTAGGTGGCTCCGATGGTGTCATACAGCTGCGCGCCGGCCATGACACGCCCTTCCTCGCTCTCACCACCCTAAACGTGCCCGGACCGCGTTTCCCGCTCTTGCCGGTCTCATGGTTCCCATCTGAAGTACCGGCGCGCGATCGCGATGCCGGCGACGGTCCAGGCGGCGAGGACGAGGGCATTGCCGACGGGGAGGCCGTGGGCGGCGGGGTCGTACGTGGACCGCAGGCCGTCGGCGAGCGCCTTGAGTGGGAACGCGCTGATGATGACGTCGAGCACCCGCGGGAGGTGCAGCGTGGCGGAGAACA
>JBEEGB010000585.1:0-8320 GCA_041166585.1 Acidimicrobiaceae bacterium | reverse complement strand
CGACATCTGGATGGTGCACGACTGGGTGGTGCCGGGTTGGGAATGCTCGTGGGGCGCCTTCGCCCCTGAGTGCCCCGAGCTCGGCGGCCGCGCCGGCGGCACCGCCTGGGATGTGTGACATTTCGTTCGTGGGTCCTGAGTCGGAGATTTTCCGACTCACGACCGCCGGATCGGGGTGAACGCAGCACCTCCCGCTACCTTCCCCTAGATGGCTGCGCTTGAAGAACCCCGCCTCCGACTGCTGAGCGTCCACGCCCACCCCGACGACGAGGCCTCGAAGGGCGCCGGCTCGGTTGCGAAGTACCACGACGAGGGAGCGTTCTGCTCGCTCGTGTGCTGCACCGGTGGCGAAGCCGGCGACATCCTGAACCCGGCGATGGACACCCCTGAGGTCCGCGAGCGCCTGCACGCGGTCCGGATGGAGGAGCTGGCCGAGTCGGCCCGCATCATCGGCTACGACGAGGTCGTGATGCTGGGCTACCGCGACTCGGGGATGCCGGGCAGCGACGACAACGCCGACCCGCGCTGCTTCGCCCGGGCGGACTTCGACGAGGCCGTCGGCCGGCTGGTGGCGATCATCCGCAGGGTGCGGCCCCAGGTCGTGATCACCTACCCCGACATCCAGGACGGGTACGCGCACCCCGATCACCTCCGGGTGCACGACGTCACCATCGCCGCCGTGCGCGAGGCGAACAGCCCGGCC
Source organism: Acidimicrobiaceae bacterium (assembly GCA_041166585.1). Taxonomy (GTDB): domain Bacteria; phylum Actinomycetota; class Acidimicrobiia; order Acidimicrobiales; family JACDCH01; genus JBEEGB01. The sequence continues at coordinate 7,617 of JBEEGB010000585.1, read as the reverse complement.
CACCCCTGGGCTGGTCCGCAGTGGAACGTGTCGAAGCTGTACTACACGATGTGGGCGCGGGCCCGCGCGGTCGCCATCCACGAGAAGCTCATCGAGCTCGGCATCGAGTCGCCGTATGACGCCGCGTGGTTCACGCGGCCGTGGCAGGACTTCCGCACGACCACCCAGGTGGACGTCACGAAGTGGTACGACCGCCGCAAGGGAGCCCTGCTCGCGCACGCCACGCAGATCGATCCGCTGTCGCCGTTCTGGTTCGCGCTGCCCGACGAGCACGCGGCGTCGGTGTACCCGTGGGAGGACTACCACCTGGCTCGAGCGACGGTGCCGGTCGAGCCTCCCGAGGACGACCTGTTCGCCGGTGTGCGCGAGGAGCTGTTCGGCGCCGACGCCGACGCTTCGGACTGAGCGCCTCGATGGCGACGTTCCTCAGCCAGGAGTGGCTCGACGACGAGCGCGCGACATCCGACGCGCTTCCACGTATCCCCGGCGCGTCCGCACGGGTGCAGTGGATCGTCACCGGAGGACCCGACGGCGAGGTGCGCTTCGCGTCGGTGATCGAAGACGGGCGCGTCGTGGAGCAGAAGCTCGGCGATGACGCCGCCGCCGACTTCACGTTGACCGCGCCCCTGGCGCTCTTTCAGGCCATCCGCAGCGGTGAGATCGACGAGACCGTGGCCTTCATGCAGGGCAAGCTGAAGTTCGTGGGCAACATGGGCCGGTACCTGGCGCTCATGCCGCTCAGGGCGCGGCGGTGACCACGATCGTCCCTGTGTGCGACGGATCCGCGTGGCTGGCCACCTCGATGGTCCGCTCCTCGCCGAAGAACACCGTGGACGTCTCGCCCGGCTGGAGCACACCGGAGTCGATCGAGAGGCTGGACAGGCCATCGGGTCGCTTGCCGCGGTTGTCGACCGTGATGGTGTCGCCGACGCGAACGGTGAGCGTTGCGGGGTCGATGCCGGACTCGGTGATGACGATGGTTGCCTTCGACGTGAAGTCGAGCGCGGAGCCGTCTTGGGGGCCGGGCCGGCGGTCGGCCCGGTCGTCGCCGCAGCCGGCACCGGCGAGGACGAGCCCGATCAGGACGAAGACAGGAGCGACGGCCCGCATGGGAGGCCGACGGTAGTGGACGCCTGGGGACCGGAGAGGGCTACTGACCTCGCCGCCCTCGCGGCTGCGTGCCTCCCCGATGAGGAGCTGAGCGCCGACGAGCTGCTGGCCTGCTGCTGGGACGATCCGGGGATCGTGCTCGCGTCGCCGGACGGCTCGGGAGCGGTGAGCGCGTGCGTGCAGCAGCAGGGCGACCGGCGCATCGCGTTCGTGAAGCTGCTCGTGGTGTCACCCGACGCGCGCCGGAAGGGAACAGGGCGGGCGTTGCTCGAGGCTCTCCACGAGTGGGCGTTCGAGCGCGAGGGTGCCGCCGAGGTGCGCGTCGGCGGCTCGGCTCCCTTCTACCTCTGGCCCGGCGTCGACACCGAGCACCTCGAAGCGCTGTGCCTGTTCGAGTCGTTGGGCTATTGGGTCACCGGCGGCGAGGTGAACATGCGCGTCTCCACCGCGTTCCGCGCCGATCCGCCTGACGGAGTTGTCGTTCGGCGCGCGGTCGACGACGAGGACATCGAGCGGGTGCTCGCGCTCATCCGCCGGCAGTGGCCGTGGTGGGAGGACGAGGCGGCGCGGGCGATCGAGCAGGGCTGCTGCCACGCCGCGTTCTCGGCTGATGTTCGATCGGCGGACCTTCGAGACAATGACGATCCGGCCGACGCACCGGCCCTCGGGTTCGCCTGTCACTCGGTGAACCGCGCCGGGTGGATCGGTCCGATGGGAACCGACCCTGGCCGCCAGCACGGCGGCGTCGGCGCCGCGCTGCTCGGCCGGCTGTGCCGCGACCTGCAGATCGCCGAGTACTCCGACGCGGAGATCGGGTGGGTGGGACCGGTGAGCTTCTACGCCAAGGCTGCCGGCGCGCGCGTGTCGCGCACGTTCCGGTCGCTCACGCTCCCGCGCCCGACCTGAACCGCCGGGCCGCTCCGCGGGCACCGAGCGCCAGGAGCCCGGCCGCGGTGGCGAGCGCGCCGAGCCAGGCCACTGGCCCTCCTCCGGTCTTCGGGAGCGTGCCACCTGAGCTCGCGACGGTGACGGCCGGTCCGCTCGGCGGCGCGGTCGTGGTGGTCGTCGACTGCGGTGCCGCAGCCCCGAGGTTGTAGACGTCGGCTCCGAACGGGGCGAGCCCGTCTTGGGCCGCGTACCCGAGGTGGGCGAGCCCGAAGAGGTCCTCCAGGCTCCGCAGCAGCGAGTAGTGGTTGTACGGCACGTCGCTGGTGGTGCCGGGCTGCACGAAGGGCGAGATGGCCAGCGTCCCGACCCGCCCGCCGCCGGGTCCGTTGATGCCGGGTCGCGGGGTGTTGGGACCGGTGGGCTCGTTGCAGCACGCCGTGTTGTCAGAGCCGGACTCGTCGAAGGTGATGAGCAGCAGCCCGTCCTGCTGGTAGGCGGGCGAGGCGAGGATCTTCGGGACCCACTCCCGCAGGAACGCGTCGATGCCGTCGTAGCCACCGGGTCCGCCGTCGACGCACGTCGCGTCGTGGCCGTCGCGGCAGAGGTCAGGGGTGATGAACGACAGGTTCGGCGTCGAGGCCACGGCGCTCAGGTCGGTCGTCAGCTCGCCGAGCGGCACGTCGTTGTTCTGGCAGCTCGGCGTGTCGATGATCGAGTGGAAGTACACGAAGGGGTTGTGGCGGGCTGCGTACTGCGATGCCGGTGTCGCGGCCTGGGTGTTGTCAGGGGAGTTCGGAGCCACGTGCTGGCAGGGCCCGCTCATGTCCTCCATGTAGCCGCGCCACGTTCGGCCTGCGGTCTCGAGCTGGTTCGCGATGGTCGGCACGTCGCTGGGGTAGATGCAGCCTTGACCTGTGGCGATGCCGCCGACGACCGCGCCGACGAAGTCCGCGTACACGAGGCAGTCGGCCTGGGTGGTGACGTTGGCCGGCTGCCCGCTGACCATGGTGATGTAGTTGCCGAGGCTGGCGTGGCTCGTGCCGTAGTACTGCGTGAGCAGGTTGCCCTGTGTCCGCAGGTCTCGTGCGAGGTAGGGCGAGCCTGCTGCATCCCAGGTGGCGGCGAAGTCCTTGTTCTCGAGGACGATGATGAACACGTGACCGACGGGCGGGGGCGTGGCCGCGGCACCGGCCGACGACGGCGCGAACCCGATGACGGATGCCGCGATGAAGCCGAAGGCGGCGAGCAGGCGGAGGCGCGTCATCGGCCCGCTCGCTGCAGCTCACGCAGCTGCCGGTAGCCGATGAGGCGGACGCCGCCCCGGTCGAGCATCGTGCGCAGCTGCCCGTCGTGGACGACGAGGTCGTGGTCATCGACGCGACCGGGCCAATCAGGAGCGAGGGCTCGCAGCTCTGCGGTGTCGATGGCCGGGTGCACGTAGACCTCGGTGACGCCCGGCCGCAGATCGAGCACGACCCGTTCGAGCTGGCGACGACTCCCGACCCCACGGATGACCACGAAGTGGTCAGGGAACACGACACCCTCCTCCGCCGCCAGCCGGCGGAACGGGAAGCCGATCGCCCGCTCCGACGATGCGCCCGACAGGCGGAGCGGAAGGCCGAAGTCGACCGCCAGCTCGAGGTAGATGTCGAAGAACTCGGGCCGCTGCTGGAGCGTGCCCATGTGCGAGTCGAGATGGCTCACGTCGAAGCCCCAGAAGATGGCGCGCTCCACCTGCGCCCTGAGCTCGCGGCGGACCTCGTCGAGGTCGGCGTGGTCCCAGACGTCTTCGATGGTGCGGGGGAAGCCGCCGTCGCCGTCGAGCAGCGACGGGCCATGGGTGATGGGCCCCCAGCGGTAGAGGTCGTACTCAGCGTTGAGCGTCAGGTGGACCCCGACGTCCTCGCCCCGGTACCGCGACGCCGCCTCCCGGGCCCACGGGCAGGGGACCATGAGCGAAGCGCTGGTGGCGAGGCCGACCCGGAGCGCCTCGTAGCAGGCCACGTTGGCCGCGTAGCTCGAGCCGAGGTCGTCGCAGTTGATGATGAGCAGCCGGTCGTCGGGGGCGTACCCCAGCCGCTCCGCGAGGGAGGTCATCGAGCGGTGACAGTAGTTGTCGTACGCTGCCTCGCCGGATGGGCGGGAGATCACGAGCGATGCTGTTCGTCGGGCTGGTGTTGCTCACGGGTTGTGACGCGCCGACGCGGCCCGAGCGCCAGGGTCAGATCACCGCGCTGACCGTCGACGCCACGCTCGCCGCGAGCGGATCGCTTGCCCTGAAGGATCGGGTGACGTTCGTCGGTGACCGGGGTGGCGTCGTCCCCATGCGGGCACCGGTGCTCGCGACCGTCAAGGACCTCACGCTCGACGGCTCGCCTCGTACCGATGCGGCCCAGAGCGGCACCGTGGAGCTGCGGGCGCTCCGACGCGCGGTGGACGTCACCGCCACCGTCGATGGCATCGTCGAGCGTTACGCCGACATCGTGGTGGTGACGGTTCCGTTGTGGGGATCGCCGAGCGACGGCGCGGCCGACGACCCGCTGGTGCCGGTCACGGGCACCCTGCACCTGCCCGCCGCCCCCCTCGACGGGAGCATCCACTGGCACGGTGCCCTCGATGCGACGTTCGCGACCGCAGGTGCGGACGTGATCTTCCGCGCCAACGTCACGATGGGCAAGGACGCCGACCTGGTGTTCGCGCTGCCGGCCGGCGCGATGCCAGCGTTGCCCCAGCTGTCCACCGAGGTCCGCCGGCCGTACTTCGACGACCGCCAGCAGGCGCTCGACCGGGCCGACGCTCGGCTGCGCCGCGAGCGCGATGACGCCGCGCAACGCCAAGACCTCGTGGCGCAGCTGTACTGGGGCGCCGTGGGCGCGGAGATCGGTGTGCCCATCCTGGTGGCGTTCGTGAGCTTCGTGCTCACGTCGTCGCGTCGTCGCAAGGCGGTCGCCGGCGTCCCCGCCACCGTCACCGACCCGCCCGGAAGGGAGGGTCCGGCCGTCGTCGAGCTGGTCGTGGCCGACGGACGCGACATCGGTCCTGCCGCGGTCGCCGGCACGATCCTGTGGCTCGCGCACCGCAAGGTGATCACCCTCGAGGCGGTCGGCGAGGGCCGCTACCGGATGGCACTCGCCGCCACCGGCTCGTCGGTCTCGGGTGCCGAGGCGCTGCTCCTCGACGCGCTCCGCCCCGCGACGTCGACCGGCCCGATCGTTGGTCCTCCGCTCCCGCTCGCCCCCGACGGACCGTGGCGCAAGGCCTTCCGGCGCGAGGTGCTCCAGGAGGCGAAGGCTGCCGGCCTCCTGCGCCGGCGCTACCGGTCTGCCGTGTTCTTCACGTCGACCGTGCTGCTCGCGATCACCACCGCCCCGTTGTGGTTCCGCACGCCGGAGGCCGCGGCCGCGGGAACCACGGTCGCCGGCATCTTGCTGATGCTGCCGTTCGTCGGCGGGTACGTGCTCACGAGCAAGGGTCACCGGGCGAAGGCTCAGTGGCAGGCCTTCGGTCGCTACATCCGAGAGCAAGGTGACCTCGGCGATGTCGACCCTGCTGGCGTGTTGATCTGGGGTCCGTACCTGGCCTACGGCGCGGCGCTCGGGCTGGCCCCGACCGCCACGCACGCTCTGACCCCGGGCGGCGGTGCCCCTCACCCGGTGGAGGCGACGACATGAGGTGTTCGCGGCTCACGGTCATCGTTGTCTGCCTGCTCGCGCTCGGCGCGCCGGCCGGCGCCGGAGCAGCAGCGGCGCAGGCCTCGCCGTGCGCGGAGATCAGCACCGGCTTCCGCGGCTTCGCCGACCCGTCATCGGGCTTCGTGCAAGCGCACCTCGCGGGCGCCGACCTGAGCTGCCAGGACCTGTCCGGGCTCCGGTTCACCCAAGCCGACCTGAGTGGCGCGAACCTCACCGGTGCCGTCCTCACCGACGCCGAGTTCGGCCAAGCGGACATGCCGGGGGCGGTGCTCAGCGGCGCGAACTCGGTGAAGGCCCACTTCGGTCAGACCGACCTCACCGGTGCGCTGCTCGACGGGGGCAACTTCACCGGCGCGGACTTCACGCAGGCGAGGCTCCTGCTGGCCAACCTGCGCGGCGCCAACCTGCAGGAGGCGAAGCTCGGCCAGGCTCACCTCGACCACGCCGACCTCAGCGCAGCCTCGCTGCGCGGCGCCGATCTCACGCAGGCCTACCTCACGGGGGTGGTGCTGCTGGGCACCGACCTCGCGGGACAGAGCGTCGACGACCTGAAGGACGCGGACCTCACGGGGACGCCGTTCGCACCGGCCAAGTCCCTGGAGCTGCCCGAGTGCGCGGTGGGGTCGAAGACCACGTTCAAGGCCACCGTGCTCGACCCCAACCAGCGCCTGGGTGACCTCTCGGGTCTCGACCTGTCGTGCCAGGACCTCACCGGGCTTCGGCTCAGGTCCTCGAGCTTCAAGAACACCAACCTCGGACGGGCGAAGCTGAGCGGCGCCCAGCTCTCCCAGACCGACCTGAGCGGTGCGTCGCTGCGCGAGGCCCAGGCTGATGGCGTCGACCTCACGCAGGCCACGCTTTCGCGTGCCGACCTCCGGGGCGCCAACCTCACCGCGGCGAGCATGATCCAGGCCACGCTGTCGAAGGTCGACGCCCGCGGCGCGACGCTCGACGAGGTGAGCTTCATCCAGGCCCACCTCGAGGAGGCCGACTTCACCGACGCGTCGCTCAAGGGCGCCAAGTTCACGCAGGCATCGGCCGAGGGCGCGGTGTTCGTGCGGGCCGACCTGAGCGGCGCGGACAGCGTGGGCGACCTGAACGGCGCTGACCTCACCGACGCCAAAGGCCGGCCGGGCGCGCAGGCCCTGCGCTGGCTGCTCCTGTTCGGCGCCGCGGGCGTCGTGCTCGTGATCGCGCTCATCCTCGTGTGGCGCTCGAAGGGGATCGCCCGCGAGGACTCGGTGCTCGACCTAGCGGGCGACGTGTGGACCCCCGCACGCGGCCCACAGCCCCCGCCCCCCCCGCCTGGCCCCGGCTGACGCCTCTTCGAGCTCGGCGCGGTGCGCGGTGTTGGGTGCGATGACGAGCGGGGCCGCGTAGCCGTCGTCGATGAGCGACCGCTCCACGAAGAGCCCGTCGGCGGCGCGGTGGACGTAGGCGAGCAGCCGATCGAAGCGGTCCCGAGCCTCGACGTCGCGTTCGAGCCGCACCACGGTGCCCGCCGGGATGAGCTCGGCGGTGCGAGCCGTTGCCTCGGGCCCGTAGCACTCGACCGGGGTATCGGGCTTGTGGGTCTCGGGCGTGTCGATCCCGAGCAAGCGGACGTTCTCGTCGCGTCCGCCGATGCGCACGACGATGGTGTCGCCGTCGACCACCCGGACGACGGTGGCGCGCCCATCGGTGGCGGTCGCGGCGCGCTGTGCGCATCCGCTCGCCACCAACACGATGCACGCGACCGCGATCGAACGAACCATGAACGTCCCCTTCTCGACTCGATGTGAGGGAGGACGACCGTTCACCGCCGGTCGACGAGCGTCACCGTCGCGACAGAGACGACGTACAGGCACACGCATTGAGGCGACTGAACGCGACAGAATGCCACAAGTGCAGACCACGGCCGAGACGCGGTACGCGAAGAGCGGCGACG
>JBEEGB010000584.1:0-2560 GCA_041166585.1 Acidimicrobiaceae bacterium | reverse complement strand
ACGCCGCCTCCGGCAGCACGTAGTTCACGGTGCCGAAGCGCGTGTTGTCGTGGTGATGATCGATGTTGACGATGTGGGCATCGTCGGACTTGATGACGTCGGCCGGGTTGCGGTCGATGTTGCCGCAGTCGAGGAAGACGATGGTGCGCTCCGCGACGTCGTCGGGCGCGATGCTGACCAGGCCGTCGAGCTGGAAGAAGCGGTACTCGTACGGGAGGGGGAACTCGTCGGCGCCCATGAACATCAGGCTGTCCTTGCCGAGCCGCGTGAGGATCTCCTGCATCGCCACGAGTGACCCGAGGGCGTCGCCGTCGGGGTTCTCGTGGGTCACGAGCAGGAACCGCTCGGCGTCGCGGAGCTCTGCGACAGCCCGCCCGCGGTCCGGGGCGTTGCCGTTGGTGGTCGCGGGGCTCAACGCTGTTCCATCTCGCGGTCGATGAGCTCGCCCAGACGCATCGCGCGTTCCGACGTGTCGTCGTATCTGAAGTCGAGCTGGGGCGTGTGCTTCATGCGGAGGTCCCTCGACACCCGGCGCTGGAGGACGCCGTGGGCGCTCTTCAGCCCCGCGATCGTGCTCTTGCGCTCCGTGTCGGTCCCGAGCACGGAAACGAACACCGTGGCGTGACGGAGGTCGGGCGAGGTGTCGACGTCGGTGACGGTCACGAAACCGATCCGGGGGTCCTTCAACTGGCGTACCGCGTCGGAGAGCACCTCCCTCACCGCCTCGTCGACGCGACGCATGCGATCCGAGGCCATCCTACCCCTCCAGATCCGCGAGCGACCTGATGTCCCAGCGAACTCTCATCCCGTCCGGGCAGTGCTCGCCCAGCCAGTGTTCCAGCCCGTCGAGCTGCTCCTCGAGGGCCCCCGGGGACCCCGCCACGAGGCTCGCGACCAGGGTGGCTCGCTGCCAGCTGTCCTGGCCCCCGACCTCGGCCACCGAGGCGTGCAGCCGATTGCGCAGATGGGCCTTGATGGGCGCGAGCTCGTGGCGCCGGCCCTTGAGGCTCGCCACGTCGGAGAAGTGCAAGTCGATCTCGACGACGGCCACGAAGGCTCGCGTCCGGCTGGACACCGTCGGCACGACGCGCCAGCGGCTAGGCGAGCTCGCGCTCGACCTGGCGCGTGGCGTAGGCCTCGATGATGTCGCCTTCCTTCACGTCGGCGAAGTTGGCGAGCACGATGCCGCACTCCTGGCCGTTCGGCACCTCGCGGACGTCGTCGTTGTAGCGACGGAGCGATTCGATCTGCCCGTCGTAGACGATGGTCCCGTCGCGCACGAGTCGCGCCTTCGCGCCGCGCGTGATCTTCCCGGAGGTGACCTCGGACCCGGCGATGGTGCCGACACGGCTGGCCTTGAAGGTCTGCTAGACCTCGGCCTCGCCGAGCTGGTCCTCGACCTCCTCGGGGCGCAGCATGCCCTGCATCGCCGCGCGGAGCTCCTCGAGGGCCTTGTAGATGACCTGGTAGCTGCGGATCTCGACGCCCTCGCGCTCGGCGATCGACCGCGCGTCGCCGACGGGGCGGACGTTGAACGCCAGCACGACGGCCTCGGACGTGGCCGCGAGCATCACGTCGGATTCCGTGACGCCGCCGACGCCCTTGCGGACGACGTTGACCGCGACCTCGTCCTGCGGCAGCTTGGCGATCTCGTCCTCGACAGCTTCCAGCGAACCGGACACGTCGGCCTTGAGCACGAGGTTGAGGTTCTGGACCTCGCCGGCCTTGGCGCGGGCGAAGACGTCCTCGAGGGAGACCTTCATCCCCGAGCGGCGGGCGATCGCCTCGGTCTTGAGGCGGTTGGCCCGCTCACCCGCAAGCTGGCGGGCGCGGCGGTCGTTCTCCACCACGCGGACGAACTCGCCGGCCTCGGGGACACCGTCGAAGCCGAGGATCTCGATCGGCTCGCCGGGCAGGGCGTGCTTCGACTTCTCGCCCCTGAAGTTGTGCATCGCGCGAACGCGGCCCCAGTGTGCGCCGGCGACGAACGCGTCACCGATCTCGAGGGTGCCGCGCTGGACGAGGATCGTGACGACGGGGCCACGGCCCGGATCGAGCTTCGACTCGATCACGACCCCGGACGCCTCGACGTCGGTCTTGGCCTTCAGCTCCTCGAGCTCCGCCACGGTGCCGATGACATCGAGCAGCTCCTCGAGGCCGTCACGGGTCTTCGCGGAGACGTTCACGAACTCGGTCTCGCCGCCCCAGTCGGCCGGGTTGAGGCCACGGGCCGCGAGCTCGCCGCGGACGGCGTCGGGCTGCGCGCCCTCCTTGTCGATCTTGTTGACCGCCACGATGATCGGCACGTCCGCGGCGCGGGCGTGGTCGATCGCCTCTTCGGTCTGCGGCTTCACGCCGTCGTCGGCGGCGACGACGATCACGGCCACGTCCGTCACGCGAGCGCCGCGGGCGCGCATGGCGGTGAACGCCTCGTGGCCCGGCGTGTCGAGGAAGGTGACGGAACGCCCATCGGGCATGGTCACCTGGTAGGCACCGATGTGCTGCGTGATTCCACCGGCTTCGGTCTCGGTGACCTTCGTCTGGCGGATCGCATCGAGCA
>JBEEGB010000583.1:0-10959 GCA_041166585.1 Acidimicrobiaceae bacterium | reverse complement strand
GGATCACAGCCCGAACTACGGCCAGCACTACGACTCGATCCCCGCGGAGATGCCCAAGGGCAGCGTGCTCGTGTGGCACGGCAGCCTCTGGCACGGCGGGGGCGCCAACACCACGCCGCAGCGCCGGGTGGGCATCGCGATGAACTACTGCGCCGGCTACATCCGCCAACAGGAGAACCAGCAGCTCGGCATCCCCCGCGACCTCGCCCGTCGCTTCACACCCCGCCTGCGCGAGCTGATCGGCTACGGCATCTACAACGGGCTGATCGGCCACATCGACAAGCAGGACCCGGCCAAGGTCCTCCTCGATGCGGACGCCGACGCCAACCTCGTCTGGGATGGCGTCTGATGGCGATGCCCGAGGAAGCCCAGGAGCAGCTCGACATCGCACTCAACGAGGCGTGGGAGGCCGCGGAGCGCTGCAACAAGCTCATCGCGGAGAACAACACGTCCTCAGCCCTCGTCTGGGCCGCGAGAGCTCAGGCCTGGGCGTCGGTCGCCAACGCGGTCGCGACGCGCATCAAGCTCTGACGGGCGAGAAGCGCAGGGGCAGGCGCGCCGGGCCCCAGATGCCGACGGTGGCCGGCTTCCACTCGATGGCGCCGTCGATCTCGAGATCGGGCATGCGGCGCGCCAGCAACGGCAACGCCTCTTGGAGCTCGGCCCGGGCCAGTGAGGCGCCGAGGCAGAAGTGGATGCCTGAGCCGAACGTCATCTGCTGCGTCGGCGCGCCGTCGCGCGTGATGTCGAACACCTCGGGCTCCTGCCACGCGTCAGCATCGAAGTTGGCGCCGGCCAGGCTGGTCGCGACCAGGGTCCCGGTAGGGAAGAGCACGTCGCGGTACTCGATGTCCTCGGCCGCGAACCGAGCCGTGCCCCTCACGGCCCCCAGGTAGCGCATCGTCTCCTCCACCGCCTTGGACGCGAGCTCGGGTCGTTCGGCGAGGAGCTTCCACTGCTCCGGGTGCTGCGCGAGCAGGGCGACGCTGCACCCGAGCTGGTTCCTGGTCGTGTCGGTGCCGGCCATGAGCACGGCCTCGGCCAAGCCGACGAGCTCATCGGTCGAGAGCGCGTCGCCTGCTTCCTCGGCCGCGATCAGGTCGCTCAGCAGATCGTCGGCGGGGCGGCTGCGCCGGTCTTCGATCATCGCCTGCACGTACTCGTCGAGCTCAGCCGACGCCGTCTTGATCAACGGCAGGTCGTTCACCAGGTCGTCGTTGAAGATCCGGAAGATGTCGGTCGCCCAAGCCGAGAACAGCTTCCAGTCCGCCTTCGGCGCACCGAGCAGCTCGCAGATGATCGGGATTGGGTAGGGCTCACACACGTCCTGCACCAGCTCACACCGACCGCGAGGTGCCACGTCGTCGACGAGGCCGTCGATGACCTCGCGCATGAACGGGCGCAAGCGCTCGGCGCGCTTCGGGGTGAAGGCGCCGGCGACGATGCGGCGCAGCCGGGCGTGCTCGTCGCCTTCCATCGCCAGGATCGACCTGTTCTGCCGGTCGAGGAACTCGGGATCGGTGACGCCCGACATCGCCGGCAGCAACGACAGCGCGGAGTGGAAGCGCCGGTCGCGCAAGATCGCGGTGACGTCCTCGTGGCGGGTGACGACGTAGCCCAGCGGCGTGCGGGCGAGCCAGTGGCGCTCACGGGCCGCCGCGAAGGCGGCGAGGGCCTGGTCGCGGTCGAGGTCGATCAGCTCGACCTCGGGAAGGTCGAGCTCGTGCACCGAGATGGCCACCTGAGTCCCCCTTCGCTGGCTGGTTCTGGACGCTAACCCCTGAGACCCGTCGACGCCGCTCGTCGGTCAGTCCCGGACGGCGCCAAGTCGGCGGCGGATGAACACGAGCGGCACCAGCCCCACCACGAGGATGGCGACCGCGGCGGGCGCCGAGTCGAGCGAGAGACCGCTGCCGCTCGAAGCGAGTGGGGTGTTGGTGCCCGCGGCCTGGCCGTCGGTCGGTGGGAGCGTGGTCGTGGGGCGCGAAGCGTCGCCGACCACGTCGGGCAGGCGGTCCGAGAGCGCCGACTCAGCGCTCACCGGCGTGGCGAAGCCCTGGTCGAGCAGCTTGCCCGTCGACGCATAGACGTCCACGGCGTCGAACACGACGGCGAGCATCGTCCGGCCATCACGCGTCGCGGTGCCGACGAACGTGCGACCGGCCTTGTCGGTGGTGCCGGTCTTCAAGCCGGTGGCACCCGGGTACAGCGACAGGAACAGGTCGTGGTTGGTGAGCACGTGGCCGATGCCGTCGCCGCCCTGGAACGTGAAGCGCTCCGTCTGGATGATGGCCAGCAGCTCGGGCTGGTGCAGCACGGCCCGGGCGACGATCGCGAGGTCGCGCGGGCTGATCGACGAGCCCCCCTTGTTCGCGAACTCGTTGTCGAGCCCTGCAGGGTCGTTCAGCACCGGCTGGTCCGCGAGGCCGAGACGATCGGCCGTGTCGTGCGCCAGCTTGGCGAACCCGTCGAGGCTCCCGCCCCCGAGCTTCTCGGCGATCGCGACCGCGGCGTCGTTCGCCGACACCATCAGCATCGAGTGGATCAGGCTGTCGTAGGACCACACCTGATCGGTCTTCACGTTGATCTTGCGGGCCGGCATCCCCGCGGCGGTCGCGCTGATCGGGATCGGGTCACCCCCCTCGAGGTGCTGGGTCGCGATGAGCGCTGTGAGGAGCTTGATGGTGCTTGCCGGAGGCTTGGGCACGCGAGCCTGCTGAGCGGAGAGCACCGTCCCCGTGTCCGCATCCACCAGGATCCACGCGCTGGGCGGGGGCGGCGGCGGCGGCACACCCGTGGTCGTGGGGGGTTTAGCGGCGCGGGCGGGCGAAGCCCCGACGAGCGTGAGCAAGGCGAGCAAGAACGCGGTTGCGGCGACCCGCGTGCGCATCTGTTCGACCCTAACGAACCAGCCTCAGCGGATGGGAAACCCTGCTAGACCCCACAGGTGGACCCGCTGGCCGCGATCGACGGCTGGCCCGTCCCCACGGCGGCGGCCGCGGCGCTGACCAGCGATCGCGGCGTGGTGGGCACCCACGGCCCCACGCCACAGCGGTTCCGCATCGCGTCGGTCACCAAGGTCCTGGTTGCCTATGCGTCCCTCATCGCACTGGAGGAGGGGACGCTCGACCTCGATGCGGCCGCCGGCCCGGAAGGCGCAACCGTGCGTCACCTGCTGGCACACGCCTCAGGCCTGCCCTTTGAGGGCGACGTGCCGATCGCTCCCCCCGGGCGGCGGCGCATCTACTCGAACAGCGGCTACGAGGCGCTCGGCGCCTCCCTCGAAGCGCACTCGGGCCTCCCGATCGCCGAGTACCTGCGGGAGGCCGTGCTGGCTCCGCTCGCCATGCGCGCGACCGAGCTGCAGGGGTCGCCCGCCAAGGACGTGTGGTCCACCGTCGATGACCTCGCCCTCTTCGCGGCCGAGCTGTTCCACCCGACGTTGGTCGCTCCCGAGACCTTGGCGATGTCGACGTCCGTCGCGTTCCCCGGGCTGGCCGGCATCGTGCCCGGCGTCGGTCGCTACGACCCCTGCGACTGGGGTCTCGGCTTCGAGCTGCGCGACGGCAAGGACCCGCACTGGACGGGCCCCGCGTGCTCTCCCGCGACGTTCGGGCACTTCGGCGGCACGGGCACGTTCCTGTGGGTCGACCCGGTCGCGCGCGTCGCGCTGGTGTGCCTCACCGACCGCGAGTTCGGACCGTGGGCGTTGGAGGTGTGGCCGGCTCTTTCGGACTCAGTCCTCAGCGAGTGGTCCGATCCGCACATCCCGTAGGGTCGTGACGTGCGCGAGCAACGGCCTCCGCGAGCAGCTGGGGGCACCTCAGGCCTCGCCATGGCGCGCGCCCGCCACGCGCTCGGGGCCGCCGGGCTCGACGCCACCGTCGCGCTCGTCCGGGCGAGCAGCGTGACCAACGAGGTGTGGCTCACCGAGGACCACGCCATCCGTGTGAACCGCCACCCGAACGGCCGCCTCATGCGGGAGGCGACACTCGGGCCGCAGCTGCCCGCGACGATCAACTACCCCGAGGTGGTCGGCTACGGCACCGGCGCCGGCTTCGACTGGCTCATCGCGGCACGCCGGCCGGGCGCGGTGCTGAGCCGGTGCTGGCCCACGATGCCCCCGGCGCAGCGTCGTCTCGCCGTGCGCCAGCTGGCGTTCATGCTCAAGGACCTGCACCGCACGCCGTGCCCCGGCGGGCTCTCCTCGGTCGAGCCCGCCCCGCAGCTGCTGACGTCCGAGCACGGGAAGGCACCGATCGCACCACTGCTCGACGCGCTGAGCCAGGCCGGCGCGCTGGCACACGTGGACAGCGCGCTCATCACCGCGCTGACGACCTTCGTGAAGGCCGGGGCCAGGGTGCTCGAGCCGTTCGACGCGCCGACGTTGGTGCACGGAGACCTCACGTTCGAGAACGTCCTGTGGGACGGCGAGCAGGTGACGGCCATCATCGACTTCGAGTGGGCCCGGGCCGCGCCCGCGGACATCGATCTGGATGTGCTGCTGCGGTTCTGCGCCTACCCGTTCCTCCACGTCGCCGACGACTACGAGGCGATGACTCGTGCCGCGGACTACGAGGAGGTGCCGTGGTGGTTCTCGGAGGACTACCCCGAGCTGTTCGGGTTCTCCCACCAGCTCGACCGGATGCGCCTGTTCGCCATCTCCTACGACGTTCGTGAGCTCTTGCTCTCTCCGCCCATCGTGCCGATGCGAGAGCTGTCCGAGCACCACGCGCTGCGCCGCCTGGCGCGCACCTCGAGCGGCCGCTCCTACCTCGACACGTTCGCGGCGGCCACCCGTCAGCCGCCGAGCTGATCCGGCGTCAACGCGAACAGGACGTCCTTGCCCGCCTTCACCGCGGCGCTCAGACCCGCGGCTTGCGGCAGGAGCTGCTCGCAGTAGAAGCGAGCCGTCGTCACCTTCGCCGCGTTGAACGGGTCGTCGATGCCGAGGGAGCGAGCAGCGAGGGCCTGCCTCGCCATCACCCAGCCGCCGACGGTGATGCCCAGCTGGCGCAGGTAGGGGGTGGCACCGGCGAACGCGTCGTTGGGGTCCGCGGCCAGCGAGGCGAGCAGCCAGGACGTCGTGTCCCTCACCGCCGAGACCGCTGCCGCGAGCGCGGCCCGGATCGACGCCAGCTCGTCGCCCGTCGCCTCCAGCTCACCGTCCAGTGCCTCGATGCGCCTGAGCAGGTCGTCGACGACGCCACCGGCGCGCATCGGCAGCTTGCGGCCCACCAGGTCCATCGCCTGGATGCCGTTCGTGCCTTCGTAGATGGCCGCGATGCGGATGTCCCGGTAGCGCTGCGCGATGCCCGTCTCTTCGATGTAGCCCATGCCGCCATGCACCTGCACGGCGAGCGAGGCCAGCTCGTTGCCCATGTCGGTGCACCACGCCTTGGAGATCGGGGTGAGGAGGTCGGCCAGCTCTTCGGCCTCCGTGCGACCCTCCGCGGTGTCAGCCTGGCGGGCTCGGTCGATCGCCTCCGCGTTCAGGTAGATCAGCCCGCGCATCGCCTCGATGGTCGAGCGCATCGTGTAGAGCATCCGTCGCACGTCGGCGTGCTCGACGATCGGGCTCGCGGTTCCCGCCGGCGCGCCGACGGCGCGTCCCTGGCGTCGCTCCTGCGCGTACGCGAGCGCCTGCTGGTAGGACACCTCGCCGATCGCGAGACCGGACAGCCCCACCGAGAGCCGCGCGTTGTTCATCATCGTGAACATGTAGCGCATGCCTGCGTTGGCCTCGCCGATGAGGAAGCCGACCGCACCATCGAACTCGAGCACGCACGTCGGGCTGGCGTGGATGCCCATCTTGTGCTCGATGCCGATGCACCGGACCGCGTTGCGCTCGCCGGGCGAACCGTCCTCGCGCAGCACGTACTTGGGCACGATGAAGCACGAGATGCCCTTCGTCCCCGGCGGCGCGCCGGGCACGCGGGCGAGCACCAGGTGCACGATGTTGTCGGTCATGTCCTGTTCGCCGTAGGTGATGAAGATCTTCTGGCCCGAGATGCGCCACGACCCGTCCGGCGCCGGAATGGCTTTGGTCCGCAGCGCCCCGACGTCGGAGCCGGCTTCGGGCTCGGTGAGGTTCATGGTGCCGGTCCACGCGCCGCTGACCATCTGACGCAGGTAGCGCTCCTGCTGCTCCTCGTTGCCGTGGTGGCTGAGCATGTCGATGGCGCCCTGGGTGAGGAGCGGGCACAGCGAGAACGCCATGTTCGAGGACGTGAGCAGCTCTTGCATCGCGATCGCGACCAGCCAGGGGAACCCTCCGCCGCCGTGCTCCGGTGCGAACGGGACGCTCCCCCACCCGGCCTCGGAGTACTGCCGGTAGGCCTCGCGCCAGCCCGGCGGCGTGGTGACGTCGCCCGTGGCGGGGTCGTGCTTCGAGCCGACGGTGTCGCCGACGCGGTCGAGCGGCGCGAGCACCTCACTGACGAACCGACCGAGCTCCTCGAGCAGGCCGTAGACCGTCTCGGGGTCGGCGTGCGCGAACGCCGGGAGCTTCGACAGCCCCGGCAGGTCGACGAGGTGCTCGAGGGCGAAGCGGATGTCGCGCTGCGGTGCGACGTAGGCGGTCATGAGCGCAACGCTACCGGCGGCCCCGAGCAGGGGAACGAGCGGGCGGGTGCGCGTTACGGTGGCGCGCGATGAGCGATCAGGCGATGTTCATGGGGATCGACATCGGCGGCAGCGGCATCAAAGGGGCACCGGTCGACATCCAGACGGGCCAGCTCACCGCGGAGCGGCTGCGCATCGTGACCCCTCAGCCCGCTCGTCCCGGACCGGTCGCCGACGTGGTGGCGCAGGTCGTCGAGCACCACGGCTGGAACGGTCCGGTCGGGGTGACCTTCCCCGCGGTGATCAAGAACGGCGTGGCGCTCACGGCGGCGAACGTCGACAAGAGCTGGATCGGGACCGACGCCGACGAGGTCTTCACGAAGCGGTTGGGCATGCCGGTGTTCGTGATGAACGACGCCGACGCCGCCGGTCTGGCCGAGATGCGCTTCGGTGCAGGGAGGGACCGCGACGGCGTCGTCGTGATGATCACGCTCGGCACCGGGATCGGGTGCGCGGTGTTCCTCAACGGTCAGCTGGTGCCCAACACCGAGCTGGGGCACATCGAGCTGGGCGGCAAGGACGCGGAGACGATCGCCGCGGCCAGCGTGCGCGACCGCAAGGGCCTCACCTGGAAGAAGTACGCCGAGCGCGTGCAGGCCTACCTGCGTGCACTCGACGCGCTCATCTGGCCTGACCTCGTCATCATCGGCGGTGGGGTGAGCAAGACGCCCGACAAGTTCCTGCCGCTCATCGACGTGCGCCCCGAGGTGGTGCCGGCCGCCCTCCAGAACGAGGCCGGCATCGTCGGCGCCGCGCTGGCGGCATCCCAAGGCACGCCGTGACCCAGACCGGGCCCAACGGGCTGCGAGACGCCGTCCTCACCACCGGCGCCAACTCGGGCATCGGGTTGGCCACCGCCATCGAGGTGGCTCGGCGGGGCTACCGCTCGATCGGCTCCGTGCGCAGCGAGCAGAAGGCGAAGGCCGTGCGTCGCGCCGCGAAGGACGCCGGGGTCACCGTCGAGACGGTCCTCCTCGACGTCACCGACGCGCATGCCTGCGAGGACGTCATGGACGACATCGGTGATCTCTACGGCGTCATCAACAACGCTGGCTTCGGGCTGACCGGCGCGGTCGAAGACGTCACCGACGAGGAAGCGCGCGCCATCCTCGAGACGATGGTCATCGCGCCGATGCGCCTCGCGCGGCTCGCGCTGCCGTCGATGCGAGACGCCGGCCGGGGACGGATCGTGAACGTCTCGTCGATCTACGGCGTCACCACGACGCCGCTCACCGGGTGGTACCAAGCCGCGAAGCACGCGCTCGAGGGAGTGTCCGACGCGCTCCGCATGGAGGTCGCGGGCGACGGCGTGCACGTCGTGCTCGTCGAGCCCGGCGGCTTCCGCACCGGCATCTGGGAAGACCTCGAGCGCGACATCGCGAAGCGCGGCGGCTCGCGCTACGGCAACGCCTACCGTCGCACCCAGCAGGCGATGAAGCTCTCGTCGCCGATCATGGGCGAGCCCGAGACGTGCGCCAAGGTGATCGCATCCGCCGTGGCGGCGCGGCGCCCGCGAGCCCGCTACCTCGTGGGCATCGACGCCCAGGCGCTCAGTGCCTTCCAGCGCTTCACCCCCACTGCGGTGAAGGATCGCATCACGCGCCTCACCCTGGGGTTGTGATCCGCTCGCTCACTCGACGACGACGTTGGTGAGATCTTCCGCAGGAGGCGGGTCCTTCGGGTCGAGCGCGGCAAAGGTGTCGAGGAGGATCGTGCTCACCGCCCAGTTGCGGTACCAGTTCCGGTTCGCGGGCACGACGAACCACGGGGCGTCGGCTGTCGACGTCTCGGTGATGGCGTCCTCGTAGGCGGCCATGTACTCGTCCCAGTGCTTGCGTTCCTCGAGATCACCGAGCTTGAACTTCCACTGCTTCGTCGGGTTGGTGATGCGCTCCTGCAGCCGCTTCGCCTGCTCGTCTTTGGAGATGTAGAGGAACAGCTTGACGATCTCCGTTCCCGAGTCGGCCAGGTTCTGCTCGAACTCCCGGATGCGCGCGTAGCGCGACCGCCACACCTTCTCGGGGACGATCTCGTGCACGCGGACGACGAGCACGTCCTCGTAGTGCGACCGGTTGAACACGCCGACCGTGCGCTTCGCCGGCGTGGCGCCGTGGATGCGCCAGAGGAAGTCGTGCGCGAGCTCCTCGTCGGTCGGAGCCTTGAACGAGCTGACCGACACGCCCTGCGGGTTGAGCCCGCGGAACACGTGGGAGATCGTGCCGTCCTTCCCGCCCGCGTCGATCGCCTGGAGCACGACGAGCAGCGAGCGCTTGTCCTCGGCGTAGAGCTTCTGCTGGTAGTCCCAGGTGCGGTCGCTCAGCTCGCCGAGCAGCGCCTTGGTCTCCTCCTTGCTCCCTGGCGCGCCCTCGGTCGAACCAGGATCGATGCGATCGAGGTGCACCTTGGTGCCGGGCGCGACCCTCCACCGATCCGACTCCCGCTTGGGCATGCCGGGGAGACTAGGACGCTGCGCTCGCCGGTACTCTCGATGCCGTGCCGCTCGATCTGCTCGATGCTGGGGTGCATGCGTGGATCCAGGTGCCGGCTGGTCCGGGACGGGCGAACGCGGGGGTGGTGGTCGACGCCGACGGGATCACGCTGATCGACACCCTCTTCGTCGCGTCGCAGTGGCAACCGTTCGCTCAGGCCGTCGAAGCCCTCGACGCCCCGATCAAGCGCGTCGTGCTCACCAGCAGCAACGCCGAGTACACGGGCGGCACCGCTCAGTTCCGCTTCTCCGCGATCTATGGGAGGGCCCAGACCAGCGCGCACCTCGACCAGCCCATCGAGCCCGAGATCTTGCGCCGCCTGTACCCGGAGCTCGCATCGGAGATCGACGACGAGTTCACGACGCGACCGGTGAGCCACACCGTCGGTGCCGCGGTGCAGCTGACCCCCGCCATCACCGTGGTCCCGATGGCCGGGCAGCAAGCCGAGAACCTCGTCGCGGTGGTCCCGGGCGCGGCGATCGTGTTCGCCGGCGCGATGTGCTCGTTCGGCGTGACCCCCCTCGCCCATCAAGGCGACCCCGCCGGCTGGGCCGACGCCCTCGACGCCCTGCTCGAGCTGGCGCCGATCGTGGTGCCGGGCCACGGCCCGATCGGTGGCGAAGAAGAGGTGCGCGAGCTCCAGGGCTACCTGCGCGCCTGCGTCGAAGCCGAAGGCGACCCCTCGCGGATCCCGTCTGGCCCGTGGGACGCGTGGGCCGGGCGCGAGAACGACGCCATCAACGTCGAGCGAGCCGCACTCCTCGCGAGAGGCGAGGACGCCATCCCCCGAGCGCTACTGGACCGCTTGGACCACTAACAGCACGAATGTTGGATGCGAAGGGTGCGCATTGCGCAACGTTCGCTCCGAAGTTCGAGCTAGTTCGTGTCGATGCGCTGGAAGGCTTCCGCGGTGCGGCCCTCGGGAAGGCCGGCGAGGCCGGCGTTCATGGCACCCCAGCCCCGCATCATCTCCTCGACGCCGTCGGGGTTCGTCATCTGGCTGACATGGGACAGCAGCGCCTTCACCTTGCGGTCGAGGACGTCGGTCGTGTCGACGTAGCGGTCCGGGTCGGCACCGACCATCATCCACACCTCGCTCACCGTCCAGGCCTCGAACCCCGCGGCCGCGAGCTCAGGGTGGGCGTAAGGGTTCCGGGCGTCCGGGTAGACGGCTGACAGGGTGGCCTCACCGGTGGCCAGGTGGTCGGGGTGGCTCGCGTAGATGCGCTGGTAGTTCCGCTCGGGCGACTGGGACACCACACGGTTCGGTCGCACCTGGCGGATCACGCGGCTCAGGTCACGGCGCAGCTCGATGGATGCCTCGACCCGCCCGTCCGGGTACCCGAGGAAGACAAGATCGCTGACGCCCACCGCTGACGCGGCCGCGGTCTGCTCCGCCCTCCGGATGCCACCGATCTGATCGCGCGGCACCGCGGGATCGAACCCACCGGCATCGCCATCGGTGACGATGCAGTACGTGACCTCGACGCCGGCGTCGGTCCACGTCGCCACCGAACCGGCGGCACCGAAGTCCACGTCGTCGGGATGGGCGGTGACGACGAGGATGCGCTCGACACCGTCGAGGTCATCCGCTTGCATCCGGGCAGGCTATCGACGCCCGGGCTCGACCTCGTCAGCGGTGGCCAGGAAGAAGCCGGACGCCGCCAACCACGTTGCCAGCAAGGCGACCGCGGCCACCCACATCAGGCGACGTCGTCGCGGACGTAGGTGCGACGCGTCGGCGTGTCCTGCACGACGGTCCTCCGGGTGCGGAAGCCGCCCCAGCTGTTCCAGAACAGCAGCGACACGAGCAGGCCGAGCGCGCCGACGATCATCAAGATCATTC
>JBEEGB010000582.1:0-4257 GCA_041166585.1 Acidimicrobiaceae bacterium | reverse complement strand
CTTCGCGGCGCAGCTCATCGTGGGCCAGCCGTTGGAGGAGGTGCGCCGCCTGCTGGGCCGCGAGGTCGTCGTGGCTGGCGGTGAACGCCACGTACCCCACCAGGTCGGCCATGACGAGGATGAGGTCCATCGGCTGGCCAGGACCGAGCGCACCCGCCGACTCCTCCCCCAGCGGGGTGAGCGAGAACACGTAGCCGTCCTCGCGGGAGACCCGAACGTGGCCGCTGGTCTCGAGGGCCAGAAGCTGGGCGAGCAGCTGGCCCGCCCGCATCGACCGTCCGCCGTCCTCGAGCCGCCGCGCCACCGTGGTGCCGTCGACGGCGGGACCGACCAGCGCCAGGAGCACCTCGAGCTGCCTTGGCTTCCCCACGACCCGATTGAAACGTACTACTACGTTTTGGGCAAGGTGCTTGTTGTCACATCCGCTTGACGAAACATGCATCCAGCGTGCAGATTGACGGTCGTGAGCCAAACGACCGGAGTTACGACGACCGGCGCGGCGACGACCGGCTTGCAGGCGACCGTGCTGCCGACCCGCGTGCTCGTCCTCGGCATGGCGCACGAGGACGGCACGGTGCTGGCCGAGGAGGTCCTCCCCGTCGCCGAAGCGTGCGGGCAGACGCCCGACCAGGTCCGCTCCTGTCTCCGCCGGCTGGTGGGCGAGGGGCTCTTCACCCGCGAGGGCTCCGGCAAGGGTGCCCGCTACCTCGCCACCGAGCGCGGCCTGGGCGCGCTGGGCACGTCGATGGAGCGTCACCGCCTCGCCTACGTGCAGGATCACGCGGGCCGGGGCTGGGACCGCCGGTGGCACCTGGTCGCGTTCGCGATCCCCGAGAGCCGTCGAGCGGCGCGCGACGCGTTGCGCGACCGATTGCAGGTGCTCGGTGGCGCGGCGGTGACCAACGGCCTCTACGTGTCGCCGCACCGGTGGGAGAAGGACGTGGCCGGCGAGGCCGAGCGACTCGGCATCGCGGAGCACGTCACACAGGCATCCACGGACGATCTCGACATCGGGGGCGTCCACGACCCGCGCGACCTTGCCCGGCTGCTGTGGCCCATCGACGACATCGCCGCGCGCTACCAGCGGTTCGTCGACGCGTACGAAGCCGTCCCGCATGCGCTCGAGGCGATGCGCTCCCGCCACGAGCGTCTCGCCGACGCAGTGTTCCTGCCAGGTGCCCTCGCGGTGACCGTCGAGTTCCAGGCCGTGTTCACCGACGACCCGCTGCTGCCCCCCGAGCTGTTGCCCCGCCCCTGGCCGGGCCGCGCCGCCCGTGAGCTGCTCGTGCGGAGCCGCCGGATGGCGCTGCTCCTTCGCGAGCTCCACAACCGGCCCGCGCTCTTCCGCTCCTTCGACGATCTCATCGAATCCATCCCATGACCGAGTGAGGACGACATGAAATTCGGCATCTTCTACGAGCACCAGCTCCCCCGCCCGTGGGAGGAGGGCAGCGAGCACAAGCTCCTCAAGGACGCGCTCGACCAGGTCGAGCTCGCAGACAAGCTCGGCATCGACTACGTGTGGGAGGTCGAGCACCACTTCTTGGAGGAGTACTCGCACTCGTCCGCACCCGAGGTGTTCCTCGCCGCGTGCAGCCAACGCACCAGCCGCATCCGCATCGGCCATGGCATCGTGGCGACCCCTCCCGGCTACAACCACCCGGCGCGGGTGGCCGAGCGCATCAGCACGCTCGACCTCATCTCTGACGGTCGGGTCGACTTCGGAACCGGCGAGACGTCGTCGGAGTCAGAGCTCGGCGGGTTCGGTGTCGACCGCGCCACCAAGCGCGAGCAGTGGAACGAAGCACTCGACGTGATCACCCGTCTCATGGTCGAGACGCCCTTCGCCGGCTACGACGGCGAGTACGTGCAGATGCCGATCCGCAACATGATCCCGAAGCCGTTCCAGAAGCCGCACCCACCGGTGTGGGTCGCGTGCAGCCGACGCGAGACGATCCACCTCGCGGCGACGAAGGGCATCGGCGCGCTGTCGTTCAGCTTCATCGAGCCGTCGGAGGCGAAGGCCTGGGTCGACGACTACTACGCCACGATCCAGTCGGAGGAGTGCGTCCCCGGCGGGTTCTCGGTGAACCCGAACGTCGCGGTGGTGCTGCCCATGATGTGCCACGCCGACGAGGAGACGGCCATCGAGCGCGGCCTCGACGGCGGGCACTTCTTCGGCTACTCGCTCGGGCACTTCTACATCTTCGGCACGCACACACCTGCCGTCACCGACGTGTACGCCGAGTTCGAGAAGAACCGGTCGCTGTTCGGCTTCGACCGGAACGTCGCATCACAGACCGGGCAGACGCTCGGCGCGCAGCTGTTCCAGCAAGGGCTCGGCGCGCTGCGCGGTGCGGTCGGCACGCCGGAGCAGATCCGCCTGCTGCTGCGGGGCTATCAGGACGCCGGCGTCGACCAGGTGATCTTCGTGAGCCAGGCGGGACGCAACCAGCACGAGCACATCTGTGAATCGCTCGAGCTGTTCGCCAACGAGGTGATGCCCGAGTTCCACGAGCACGAGGAAGCCAGGGAGAAGGCGAAGCTCGAACGCCTCGCCCCAGCGATGGAAGCCGCCCTCGCCCGGCGTGAGCCCGCCCGCACCGCGGATCCGGCGTACCGGGTCGGTGCCGCGATGCAACCTTGAGGGCGCCTGGATCCCGCGAAGTCGGGTAAACCGTCCGGCAATGCCGTTGCCGATCGAGGACTACGCCTTCTTGTCCGACCTCGAGTCCAGCGCGCTCGTCGGCAAGGACGGCTCGATCGATTGGCTGTCGTTCCCCCGCTTCGACTCGCCCGCATGCTTCGCGGCGCTGCTCGGCGGACCGGAGCACGGACGTTGGCTGCTGGCCCCGGCCGGCGAGGTCGTTTCCGTCACGCGTCGCTACCGAGGGCGCTCGCTCGTGCTCGAGACGGTGTTCACCACCGAAGACGGAGAGGTCGCACTGATCGACTGCATGCCTCCTCGCGACGGGCAGCTCGAGGTGATCCGCGTCGTCGAGGGGAGGCGAGGCACCGTGGCGATGACCATGGAGCTCGTGATCCGCTTCGACTACGGGTGGATCGTGCCCTGGGTTCGGCGCGTCGACGGCTCGCTCCACGCGATCGGTGGACCGGATGCGCTCCGCCTGTTCACGCCCATCGACCTGCATGGCAAGGACATGCGGACCTACGGCGAGTTCTCCGTCAGCGAAGGTGAGCGGGTCCCCTTCAGCTTGGTCTGGCACCCGGCGCACGAGCGGCGCGAACCGCACCACGACGTCGAGGTCCGCTTGGAGAACGCGGAGCGCTGGTGGGCGGAGTGGTCGGGCCGCAGCACCTACGCGGGGGAGTGGGCGGACGACGTCGCCAGCTCGCTCGTCGTCCTCAAGGGCCTGACGTACGCGCCGACCGGTGGCCTCGTCGCGGCGGCCACGACATCGCTGCCTGAGCTCCTCGGCGGAGAGCGGAACTGGGACTACCGGTACTGCTGGTTGCGCGACGCCACGTTCGCGCTGCTCGCCCTGCTCTCGGCCGGCTACGAGGACGAAGCGATCGCGTGGCGCGACTGGCTGCAGCGGGCCGTCGCCGGCGATCCGAAGCAGCTCCAGATCATGTACGGCCTTGCCGGCGAGCGCCGCCTCACCGAGGTCGAGCTCGACTGGCTGCCCGGCTACGAAGGGTCCAAACCCGTGCGCACCGGCAACAGCGCGGCCAAGCAGTTCCAGCTCGACGTCTACGGCGAGGTGCTCGACGCGGTGCACCAGTCGGCGATCGCGGGCATGGGAGTCGGCCCTGCGAGCTGGGCCCTGGTGCGGGCGATGCTCGACTTCCTGAAGTCAGGGTGGAAGGAGCCGGACGAAGGCATCTGGGAGGTGCGTGGCCCGCGCCGTCAGTTCACCCACTCGAAGGTGATGGCCTGGGTGGCCGTCGATCGAGCGGTGCGCACCGCGGAGAAGTTCGGGGTCCACGGCCCTGTCGAGCGGTGGCGGGATCTGCGTGACGAGATCAAGACCTGGATCCTCGAGCACTGCGTCGACGAGCGCGGAGTGCTCGTCCAGTACGAGGGAGCGACCGCGCTCGACGCGAGCCTCCTCATGGTCCCGCTGGTCGGCTTCCTGGCTCCGGACGATCCCCTCGTGGTCAGGACGGTCGAGGCCATCCAGCGCGAGCTGACCGTCGACGGTCTGGTCGTGCGCTATCGAGCCGACCCGAAGGTGGACGGGCTCGCAGGGGGCGAGGGAGCGTTCCTGCTGTGCTCGTTCTGGTTGGCCCAGG
>JBEEGB010000581.1:0-11073 GCA_041166585.1 Acidimicrobiaceae bacterium | reverse complement strand
CGTTCGACCATGGCCCGCTGCTGCGCCCACGTGACGACGTGGGCCTCGAGCCCGAGGCGAAGCCCAGATGCCGCGCCGTCTAGCACCCGGTACTGCTCCTCGGCGGTGAGCCCGATGCTCACGCTGGCGTCGACGCCTGCGGCCTGGAGCTGCTCAGTCGCCTGGTCGCGGTAGCGGCCGTCGGTCACCAGCAGCAGCGAGTCGGGCGTGACCACCACCATGGCGGCCGAGCCGGTGAACCCCGTGAGGTAACGGATGTTCACGAGCTTCGTGACCAGCAGCGCGTCGCAGCCTGCGCCATCGAGCTCGTCCCGCACGCGAGCGGCGCGCGCCGCCACCTGCATCGGCGGGAGCGACGCCACGCCGACCCCGCTCATCTCAGGAGCCCTCGCACGGCCTCCCCGGCCAGCCGGTATCCCGCGCCGCCGAAACCCATGATCGTGCCCGTCGCGACCGGAGAGACCACTGAGGTGTGGCGCCAGGGCTCGCGCGCGTTGGGGTTCGAGATGTGCACCTCCACGATCGGGCCTTCGAAGGTGCCGAGCGCGTCGGCGATCGCCCAGGAGTAGTGCGAGAACGCGCCAGGGTTGATCACGATCGCCGCGCACCGACCTCGAGCCGCCTGGATCGCATCGACGAGGACGCCTTCGTGGTTCGACTGCAGGTGCTCGACCTCGAAGCCTTCTCCCAGGGCACCCGCGAGGGCGCCGCGGTGATCGTCGAGCGTGTCTGTCCCGTAGATGTGCGGTTCACGCGAACCGAGCAGGTTGAGGTTCGGACCGCTCAGCAGCAGGACGATCGGCGAGCTCATCGGATCCTCTCCAACGCTTCGGTGAGCGCCGTGCGGTCGATGCCCGTCACGGCTTCGACGCCGTTCGGTCCGTCGAGGACGAAGGTCACACCATCGACCGCCTTCTTGTCGCGCGCGAACAGGGCCACCAGCTCGTCGAGGTCCGAGCCCTCAGGGAGCTGGGCCGGCAGGTCGTAGGAGCCGACCACCAGACGGTGCTCGGCCACCCGCTCGGGGCTGATGCGCCCGAGGATGCGGGCGAGCTCGGCGGCGTACACCAGGCCGATGGCGACGGCTTCGCCGTGGCGGAGGTCGTAGCGCCCAGCGGTCTCGAGGGCGTGGCCCAGCGTGTGGCCGTAGTTGAGGCGCGCCCGGCTGAGCGCGCCGCTGATCACGTTCTCGCGCTCGTCGGCCGCGACGTGGTCGGCCTTGATGCGCACGCAGGCCGCGACGCGCTCGTCGAGGCTCAGCGCCATCAGATCGTCTCCGGTGAGGAAGTGGTACTTCGCCATCTCGCCCATGCCGCTGCGGCGTTCGCGCGGTGGCAGCGTGGTCAGCACATCGGTGTCACACAGGACGGCCGCCGGTTGCCAGAACGCGCCGACCAGGTTCTTGCCTTCGGGCAGGTTCACGCCGGTCTTGCCGCCGATCGCAGCATCGACCATCCCGAGCAGCGTCGTCGGGACGTGCACCACGGCGACGCCGCGGTGGTACACGGCCGCGGCGAACCCTGCGACGTCGGTGACGACACCACCGCCAACCGCGACGACGGCGTCGGCCCTGGTGAGGCCCCACTGTGCCCACGCGCGGCACAGCGATTCAACGGTCGCCAGCGACTTCCCGGCCTCACCGTCGGGGATCGGGAACACCCGGTGCTCGACGCCCGGATCGACGTCGACGCCGATCCCGGGCTGGGTGACCACCGCGACGCGCTTCGCTCCGGCAGGGAGGACGGACGCCAGCCAGTCGCGCGCGCCCGCGCCGACGATGACGTCATAGGACCGCTCGCCAAGGTCCACCGGAACGGTGATCATCGCGGGGAGCTCACACCGCAGCCCGGGGATCAGCGGCCGCCTGCTCGCGGTCGCGGACCAGCTCGGCGATCACGTCAGCAAGGTGCGCCTTGGGCTTGTCCCGCTCACGGAACGCAGGGCGGATGTCGATCGTGACGTCGGCGACCTCGCGGTACCACGGCTCGCGCTCAGCCGCGAGCCGTGCCAGCGTGCCCGCCGGGTCGTCGTCGAGCAGCGGCCGCGAGGCCTTCCCCTCCGCCCGCGACGCGAGGAACGAGGCGTCGGCGTAGAGCCACACCACGAAGGCACCAGCCCGCTTGAGGCGCTGCCGGTTCACGGGAGCGACGACGACGCCGCCACCGGTCGCGATGACCTGCGGCTCGGCCGCGTTCAACAGCTCGCCGAGCAGCTCGGACTCGAGCCTGCGGAACGCCGCCTCGCCGTCGTTGGCGAAGATGTCGCGCACCGACCGCCCGGCGCGCTGCTCGAGCAGCTCGTCGGCGTCGACGAAGGTGCGCCCGAGGCGCTTGGCCACCCGCCGCCCGATCGTGGTCTTGCCCGAGGCCATCAGCCCGACGAGGGCGACGTGGGATGCGTGTCGGTCGTCCATCAGCGCAACGACTCGATGAAGGATGCGTGGTTGCGCCGCAGCTCCTCGACCGAGTCGCCGCCGAACTTCCGAAGCGCCTCGTTGGCCAGCACCAGCGCCACCATCGTCTCGGCGACGACACCCATCGCCGGCACCGCGGTGACATCGGTCCGCTCCTTGAAGCTCACCGTCTCTTCCTTGGTCACGACGTCGACCGTCTTGAGCACCGGTCGGTTGAGGGTGGCAAGGGGCTTCATCGCCGCCCGCGCCACCAGCAACTCCCCTGTCGAGATGCCGCCTTCGATCCCGCCGGCGAGGCTTCCATCGCGTCGGTACGCACCTGCGTCGGCATCCCAACCGATCGGGTCGTGCGCGGCCGAGCCGGGCCGGCTGGCAACGTCGAAGCCGTCGCCGATCTCGACGCCCTTGACCGCCTGGATGCTCATGAGCGCCTGCGCGAGGAGGGCGTCGAGCTTGCGGTCCCAGTGCACGTGGCTGCCGAGACCGACCGGCACGCCGTAGGCCAGCACCTCGACCAGGCCGCCCAGCGAGTCGCCGTCCTTCGCCGCGGCCTTGATCTCCTCGATCATCGCCAGCTCGGTCGTCGGGTCGAAGCACCGAACCTCTGATGCGTCGACCGCAGGGAGATCGGCGGGTGTCGGGCGGTCGTCGGCCTTCGAGCGCACCGCGCCGATGGCGACGACGTGCGAGAGCACCTCGATGCCGAGCTCGCGCAGCAGCGCCTTGCCCAGCGCGCCGGCTGCGACACGGGCTGCCGTCTCGCGGGCCGACGCCCGCTCGAGCACGTCGCGCGCGTCGACGAACCCGTACTTCTGCATGCCGGCCAGATCGGCGTGACCGGGACGAGGCTGCGTGAGCGGCTCGCGGGTCGGACCGTCCTCGGCCGCGGGCGACATCTCGCGCTGCCACTTCTCCGGGTTGCGGTCCCACTCCGAGTTCCCGATCTCGACGGCGACCGGAGAGCCGAGGGTTCGTCCGTGGCGCACGCCTCCGACCAACGTGAGCGCGTCCTGCTCGAAGCGCATGCGCGGCCCGCGCCCGAAGCCGAGGCGCCGTCGCGCCAGCTCCTCGCCGATCAGCTCGACGGAGATCGGCAGCCCGGCGGGCAGGCCCTCCACCACCACCACCAGCGCGCGACCATGCGATTCGCCGGCCGTGAGGAATCGGAGCACCTCCGGATCGTACCGGGGGGGAGTTCAGCGTCCGGTGAGATACCGCTCAGACGTCAGCATCACCAGAAACGACGCCGCAGCAAGCGCCGGTCCGAAGGGGAACGCGCCCCGCTTGCGGCGGACCAGGCTCACGAGCAGACCGAACACGGTGCCCGCGAGGCACCCGAGGAACACGGCCACGAGCACGAGGTAGAAGGCGTCGAACTTGGTGACGCCGAGCCAACCCAGGTACAGCCCCATCACCAGCGCGAGCTTCACGTCGCCGAACCCCATGCCCCGCGGCGAGATCAAATGTGGGATGAAGAGCACCACGAAGTAGGCGACCATCCCGATGAGCGCGTTCGTCATGATCCGAACCGCGTCGCTGTTCGAAGGGGTGACGGCGCGGGTCGCGATCGGCAACATCACGAGCGACAGGGCGAGGAACGGGAAGACCACCTTGTCGGGGATCCGGTACACCTGCAGGTCGATGACCGAGACGACGAGCAGCATCGACGCCACGAGCAAGAAGGGGACGACAACCCACCACCGGTGGAACTCGTTGGCGACCAACGCCCACAGCGCGCCGTTCGCCAACCAGACGAGGTACCGCGGCCAAGCGAGCGGCTCCTTGTCCGACGGGATGCGGTCGATCACTCGCGTCAGCAGCGGCCCGGCCAACACGCCGAGCACCGCGCACGCCGCGACCACTGCACCGTTCATGTCCCCACCGTAACGATGCTCAAACGGTCAGCCCGACACCTGCGTGGTGATCGCGATCACCACGATCACGATGAAGACGATGAGCACGACGAGCAGCTCGGTCCACGTCAGACCGTCGCGGCCGTCCCCGGCACCCGCGCCCTGCCAGGGCAGCTGCATCAGGAACGGACCGAGGAGAGGAACTTCAACAACAAGCCGCGGTTGATCGGCTCGTCGTCCTCACCCGTGACACCAGCGAGCGCTGCTTCACGCTCTTCGAGCGTGTCAGCCTTGGCCGCCGCGGCCACCGCGCGAGCCGCCCGCGGGCTCAGGCTCGCGAGCTGACGGGCGACCTCGTCGGCATCGACGGCTTCGTCGTCAGCCGGACCGAACCCGATGGGCGCGATGTCGAGCGGCGGGACGACGATGTCTTCGACGTAGCTCGGGCTCTTCAGATCGAGAGAGAACGGCTCGTAGGCCGGGGCGTCCTCGACCGAGCTCGTGCTCGGCGACGTGGCCCACGGTGCCGGCTCGATCGACTCGAGCGGCTCGAGCGGCTCGAGCACGCTGTGGCTGTCGCCTTCGTACTCGGAGAGCTCCGGCTCCGGCGCCGTCACGTGCTCGACCGACGGAGCCAGCACCGCGCCGAGCCCCAGCTCGACGATGTCCTTCACCCGGCGGCACACCGCGACCTCGGCCAGCCCGAGGGCCCGACCGATCTCGGCGACGCTGGTCCCGCTGCCGATGCTCACGATCGTCCGCCACCGCTCGACGTCAAGCGTCACCTCGGCCTCGGGCAGATCGCCCGCAAGGACGACCCACGCATCGAGCGACGGGACGACCGTCTCGATGTCGCGCCACTCGACCAGCTGGCTCTCGGCCTTCTTGAGCAACGGCTCGACGTCAGAAGGTGCACCGGCGTTCTCCGCCGTGGTTCCCGCGTCGAACGTGAAGGAGCCCTCGGCGAACCGCAGCAGCTCGAAGACGACGTCGACCGCGGTGCCATCGGGCCCGGAGCCGGACGACTCGGCGGCGACGACCGTGCCGCTGTCGACCCACACGCTGCCGTCGCCTCGGTCGCCACGCAGGCGCAGGCGCCCGGTCTTCTTCGTCGACGCGAGCAGTCGCAAGACGTCGGGAAGAGCAAACGTGTCCAGGGTGCCCTGAAGGGCCACGGTGACCTCCGAGATGCTGACAAGGGGGGAAGGGGCGGAATTGACCTTCGTCCCTATCGGCAGCGCACAACCCGAACTTCAGTCGTGACCTCTTCGAAGCTCGGCTTCGGCCGCGGCGCGCATGGCGGCGACGGGCGGATCCTCGCCCGTCCAGCACCGAAAGGCCCGAGCCGCCTGGTGCACGAGCATCCCGAGCCCGTTCACGGCGAGCGCTCCCTGCGCGCTGGCGGCAGCGAGCAGCGGCGTGACCGCGGGGTGGTAGATGAGGTCAGCCACCAGCTGGCCTCGGCCGATGCGCTGTGGATCGAGGGGCAGCCCGTCGTCCACCATCCCGATCGGGGTGGCGTTCACGATCAGGTCCGCTCCCGCCACGGCGTCGAGATCGACCACCCGACCGACCGCACCCGCCAGCGCGGCGGCGACGCTGCCCCGGCTGGATGTCCGGTTGGCCACCCCCACCTCGCTCGCGCCGGCCCTCGCGAGGGCCAGCACGACGGCGCGGGCCGCGCCACCAGCGCCGATCACCACGCATCGCCGTCCCGCGGGGTCGAAGTTCGCTTCGTCCCGCAGCGCGTCGATGAACCCCGGACCGTCGGTGTTCTCCCCGATGAGGAGACCATCACGGGGCACGATGCAGTTCACCGCCCCCAACGCCGCGGCGTCATCGCTGCAGGTGTCGACAAGACCCGCCACGTCCTCCTTGTGCGGCATGGTGACCGACAGGCCGCGCAGGCCAAGTGCCCGGACGCCGTCGAGGGCACGAGCCGCGTCGCCAGGTGCGACCTCGAACGCGTGGAAGCTCCAATCCAGGCCCACCGCGGCGAACGCGGCGTTGTGGATGGCAGGGCTCAACGAGTGGCTCACCGGCGATCCGATGACCCCCGCCACCGCCGTGCGTGCGGTGATCACGCGCTAGTCACAGCCGAAGCCGGCGGACTTGCAACGGGCCTTGGCTTGGTCGAAGGCTCGCGAGTCGTCGGTGAAGAAGTGCTGCTGGCCCGAAGGATCGACCTGCGGGTCGAGGACGTAGTACAGCCACGGCCCATCGTCAGGGTGGAGCGCGGCGAGCAGCGAGGCCTGGCTGATGTTGGAGATCGGTGTCGGCGGGAGACCGGTCTTGGTGCGCGTGTTGTACGGCGTGTCCTTCGCCAGGTCGCTCTGCGTGAGCACGCACGGCACCTGGTCCTTCAGGTAGCACAAGGTGGCGTCGACGCCGAGCGCCATCTTCTGGTTGAGGCGGTTGTAGATCACCCGCGCGATCTTCGCCCGGTCGGCGTCGACCTTGGCCTCCCTTTCGATCAGCGAGGCCACGATGACCACCTTGTACGGGTCGAGCCCGGCCGTCGCCTGGCTGTCGGCCAGCCCGGCTTCCGTCGCCACCTTGTCGAACTGGGCGACCATGTGCTGCAGCACCACCGACTCGTCGGCGCCCTCGCCGATGTCGTAGGTGTCGGGGAAGAGGAACCCCTCGAGCCCCTCGTCGGGAGGCTGGAACTGCGAACGGATCTGGTTGCCCGCCATGAGCTGGGTGAGCTTGTCGACCGAGAACGCCGGGATCTGGGAGACGACCTTCGCGGGGATCTGGCGCAGGTTCAGCCCGGGCGCGACGGTGAAGCGCTTCGACGGCGGAGGTAGCGGGCCGGCCTTGAGGACGCGGATGGCCTCGTCGGCGTCGGAGTTGGTGGCGAACTTGTACTGGCCCGCCTGGAAGGGCCCGGCGGACTTCCACGAGACGTAGGCCTTGAACACGAACGAGTTGCCCGTGACGCCCTTCGACTCCAACAGGTCGGCGATCGTGCCCGTCGACGAGCCGGTCGGGACGTCGACGAGCACCTCACGGTGCGCGCCGCCGGTCGGGTGCAGCTGCCGGTAGGCCCAGAACCCAGTGATGCCGGCGAGCAGCGCGATCACCACGCCGACGCCGAGGACGGTCACCAGGACCTTGCGCCCGAGGCTCCACTCGGGCCGCAGCAGCTCGTACTCGTCGTCTGCGGCGGTGCCTTGGTCTCCGGCGAACGCCCGTCGCCGGCGGTGGCCGACAGGCTCGGGCTGCCCGGCGGGCGCCTCGATGACCTTGGCGTCGTCTTGGTCGAACGGCGTGGTCACGCAACCTCCATGGCGTGCAGTGTGAGAGTGGTCATCAACGCTGCTTTGGGCGCTCGAGCCAGCTCTGGAGCAGGACCGCTGCGGCCGCCTGATCGATCACCGCGGTGCGTCGCTTTCCTCGCACGCCTTGCTCGCGGAGCTGGTGGTCGGCGGTGACGGTGGTGAAGCGTTCGTCGTGGGTCTCGACGGGCACGCTGAGCGCGACCCGCAGCTCGTCGACCTCGACCAGCGCGGCCGCGGCGGCAGGGCCCGTGCTCCCGTCCAGCGACAGGGGCAGGCCCACGACCACGAGACCGGCGCCCCACTCGTCCACGAGCGCGGCGATGGCTCGGTGGTCGGCGGCGTGGTCTCGGGTGCGCGTCAACGTCTCGATGGGCGTCGCCACCGTGCCTCCGTCGTCGCTGATCGCCACGCCGATCCGACGGGTGCCGAGATCGAGGCCGAGCGCCCTCATCGCGCCAGCGCGGCGCGGGCCGCGTCGAGCGCCGCGTCGAGGCCGGCGGGGTCCTTGCCGCCCGCCACGGCGAGCAGCGGGTCCTTGCCGCCGCCTCCCTTGATGAGCTTCGCCGCTTGGGCGATGAGCTCGCCCGCGTTGAGGCCGCTGTCCTTCGTGACCGCAGCCGCCAGCGCGGCACCGCCACCTTCGGGCGCGGCACCGAGGACGACGCCACGGATGCCCGGCTGGTCGCGAATCGCGGTCGCGAGGTCGCGCAGGCTGTCGCGGTCGATGCCGTCGATCCGCGCCACGATCACACCGTCGACAGCTTGCGCGGCAAGCTCGCCCGCCCGGCCTCGCGCCGCCTGTTGGCGTAGGCCCTTCAGCTCGTCCCTCAGCGACTTGATCTCCTCGATGCGCTTCCGGGCTCCATCGACCACCTCGCCCACCGAGACGTTGAGGACGCCCGCGAGCTCGCCGAGCACTGCCTCCTCGTGTCGCAGCCGCTCGATCGGTCCGGTGCCGGTGACCGCCTCGACGCGGCGCAGGTTGGAGCCGATCGACTCCTCTTTGATGATCTTCATCGGCCCGATGTCGCCCGTGGCGCGCACGTGGGTGCCGCCGCACAGCTCGATCGAGTGACGACCAGCCTCGAGCACGCGAACGACGTCCCCGTACTTGTCACCGAAGAACGCGATGGCACCGAGCTGTTCGGCATTGGCCTTGGTGGTCTCGTAGTGGCGGACGGGATCGTTGGCGAGGATGGCCTCGTTGGCGAGGTCCTCGATCTCGCGGATCTGATCCGGCGTCACCGGCTCGTAGTGGCTGAAGTCGAAGCGCAGCCGGTCGGGCTCGACGAGCGAGCCCTGCTGCTTCACGTGGCCGCCGAGCACGATGCGCAGCGCCCAATGGAGGATGTGCGTGCCGGTGTGGTTCCGTCGGATCGCGTCGCGCCGGGCGACATCGATCGCCGCCGTCGCCTCCTGTCCCGCGGTGATCTCGCCCTCGACGATCTGCACGAGGTGTCGATGCTGGCCAGGGAGCCCGTACGTCGTGTTGAGCACCTCGGCGCGACCGGTTTCGGTCGTGATCGACCCCGTGTCGCCGACCTGGCCGCCCGACTCAGCGTAGAACGGCGAGCGATCGAGGAACACGCTGTCGCCGATCACCGCGACGACGTTGGCCTTGGTCTCGAACTCCTCGCGCCCGACGAACTCGGTCGGCCCGAAGCGGTCGAACACCGACTGGAAGTCGTTGAGGTTCTCGTAGTGGCTGGCTTGGGACGTCTTGCGACCGCTGATCTCCTGCGCCTTCTTCAGTGCGGTCTCATAGCCCTCGAGATCGATGTCGAGGTCGCGCTCGGCGGCGATCTCCTGCGTGACCTCGAGCGGGAAGCCGTGGGTCTCGTAGAGGTCGAAGGCAACCTCTCCTGGCAGGCGCTCGCCTTCATTGAGCTCCGCGAGGCGGGCGTCGAGCAGCGTCGAGCCGCGGGCCAGAGTGCGCCGGAACGCATGCTCCTCGCGCGCGATCGTGTCCGCGACGCGGTCTCGGTTGGCGCGCAGATCGGGGTAGGCGTCGCCCATCAGCTCGACGACGCGGTCCACGAGCGGTGGCGTCACCTCGCGGTCGCCACCGAGGAGGTACGCATAGCGGACCGCCCGGCGGATGATGCGACGCAGTACGTAGCCGCGTCCTTCGTTCGACGGGATCACGCCGTCGTTGACCAGGAAGGCCATCGTGCGGCTGTGGTCGGCGATCACCTTCAGGGCGACGTCGGTGCGATCGTCGCTCCCGAGCTTGCGACCGGTGATCGACATGGCCTGCTCGACGAGCGCCCGGAGGACGTCGGTCTCGAACACGGACACGACCCCGTTGATGGCCGCCAGGTTCCGCTCGAGCCCCGCTCCGGTGTCGACGTTCTTCTTCGGCAGCGGATCGAGGCCGCCGTCGGGCCGTCGGAAGAACTCGGTGAACACCAGGTTCCACAGCTCCACGTAGCGGTTCTCGGCCGCCGGATCGGCGGGTCCCGTCGCGGGGCCGAACTCCGGGCCGTAGTCCCAGAAGAGCTCCGAGCTCGGCCCGCAGGGACCGATGTCCCCCATCTCCCAGAAGTTCTCCTTGTCGAGCCGCTGGATGCGCTCGCGCGGGAACTGCACCTGGTTGACCCAGAGCTCCTCTGCGTCGTCGTCGCTGACGTGGACCGTCACCCACAGCCGATCGCCGTCGAGGCCGCACACCTCGGTGAGCAGCTCCCACGCCCACGCGATGGCCTCGGCCTTGAAGTAGTCACCGAAGCTCCAGTTGCCGAGCATCTCGAAGAAGCTCAGATGCCTCGGCGTGCGCCCGATGGCGTCGAGGTCGTTGTGCTTGCCGCCGGCCCGCACGCACTTCTGCACGTCGGCCACACGGGGCGGCTCGAAGGGCACCGGCTCCTCGCCGAGGAAGTAGGGGACGAACTGCATCATCCCTGAGTTGGTGAACATCGGTGCCGTGGGATGGTGCGGGATCAGGCCGGCCGAAGGCACGATCGTGTGCTGGCGCTCCGCGAAGAAGTCCAGGAATGCGCGGCGCAGCTCGTCGGACTTCATAGAGACAAGCAGGCTACCGGCGAGACCGTTCGAGCTCCGATCGGATCTCGGTCTCGCGCTCCCGCATCGCCTCGCGCCCGTCTGCCACCGCCGCTCTCAGATCGGTCCCCAGGTTGCGCAGCGCACCGCCGAGGTCAGCCGACATCTGCTCGGGGCTGTAGCGCTGCACGGTCTCACGCACGAAGCGCATGAGCCAGAACGACACGCCGAAGCCGAAGCCGGCTCCGACCACGAGCCAGAAGAGCCGCCGGAACATCTACTCGCGCTTTCGGCGCAGCCGGCGGGTGGCTCCTGCGGTGCCGCTGGCGAAGGCGATCGCCTTGATCACGGGGTTCGAGAAGGCGAGGTAGGCGAGCCGCGACGCTGAATCAACGGTGGACGAGATCGACTCCGCGGTGCCGAGCAGCGTGTCGACGCGCTCGAGCTCAGCGTTGGCCTGACCCACGGCCACCCGCATCTCGGCCACGACGGGCAGCGTCTCGCGGCGCATCTCGTCGACCGA
>JBEEGB010000580.1:0-4330 GCA_041166585.1 Acidimicrobiaceae bacterium | reverse complement strand
TTCGGCATCGTGGCGCTCGGAATCGTGCAGGGCACGGTCATCGCGCTCGGCGCGATGGGCATCATCCTGGTCTACCGCGCCAACCGCTTCATCAACTTCGCCCACGGCGCGCTCGGCAGCATGGTCGGCGTCATCGCCATCGGGCTCGTGCTCCAGCACGGGCTCTCGTACTGGATCGCGCTACCCGGCGCGGTCATCGTCGGCGCCGGGCTCGGCGCGGCCTTGGAGTTCCTCGTCATCCGGCGGTTCCAGAACGCCAGCCGCTTGGTGGTGACGGTGGCCAGCATCGGCCTCGCCCAGCTGCTCGGCGGCTTCGAGCTGCTCGGCGCCAAGGCCATCAACTTCATCTCGCTCACCGGCGGTTTCAACGCGCCGCTCGACATCCACGTGAAGTTCGACGTGCACGACTTCCAAGGCGACGAGATCCTCATCGTCGCGGTGGTCCCCCTCGTCATCGCCGCGCTGTCGTACTTCCTGCTCCGCACCGACGCCGGCATCGGCGTCCGGGCGGCTGCGGAGAACGTCGATCGCGCGTTGCTCCTCGGCATCCCGGTGCGCCGCCTGTCGACCTACGTGTGGCTCATCGCCGGTGGCATGGCGGCGCTGACCTACATGTTGCAGGCGCCGTTCGCCGGAGTGAAGCCCGGTGTGGCGGCCAACGGTCCGACGGTGCTGCTCCCCCTGCTGGCCGCGGCTGTCGTCGCCCGCATGGAGAGCCTGCCGCTGGCGTTCGCCGCCGGCATCGGGCTGGGCATCATGGAGAACGTCGTCCGGTGGAACAGCCCCAGCTCGCCCTCGCTCGTCGACGTCTTCTACTTCGGCGTCATCGTCAGCGCGCTGCTGCTGCAGCGCGGCAAGCTGTCACGTGCGCAGGAGACGGGCTCGGCCTGGTCGGGCGTCGGGATCATCAAGCCCATACCGTCCGAGCTGCGCCACCTGCCTGAGGTGCGATGGGGCAAGGCCGCGATCCTCTTGGCGGTCGGGCTCGCCTTCGTGTTCCTCCCGAAGGGATGGTCCGCGAGCAACCAGCTGCTGGCCGGCTTCGCGCTCGTCTGGGCGATGATCGGGGTGACGCTGGTGATCCTCACCGGCTGGGGTGGTCACATCAGCCTCGGGCAATTCGGCATCGCCGGCGTCGGCGGCATGGTGGCCGGCAACCTCATCGCCAACAACAACGCGGACTTCGTCGCGGTGATCGTCGTGGCCGGGGTGGTGGGAGCCCTGGTCGCGCTCGCCGTCGGCCTGCCTGCACTTCGAATACGCGGGTTGTTCCTCGCGGTGACGACGCTGGCGTTCGCCATCGCGCTCGACTCGTACTTCCTGAACCAGAACACGTTTCCGCAATTCATCCAGACGAGCGTGAAGCGCCCGCTGCTCTGGGAGCGCTTCAACCTCGAGGACAACTACTACATGTACCTCGTGTGCCTGGCGTTCCTGGTGCTGTCGATCCTGGGCGCGCTCGGCGTGCGCAAGGCCCGCAACGGACGGGTGCTCATCGCGACGCGCGACAACCAGCGGGCCGCCGACGCGGCGAGCGTGCCGACCACGGGCGTGAAGCTCTCCGGGTTCCTGCTGGCCGGCGCGGTCGCCGGCGTCGCGGGCGCGCTCGACGTCATGCTCATCCGCGGCCTGAGCGTCGGGACGTTCAACCCCGTCGACTCGATCACGGTCTTCTCCACCGCGGTCATCGGGGGGCTCGGCTCGATCACCGGTGCGCTCATCGGCGTGCTGCTGTTCAAGTACCTCGAGACGTTGACGTGGCTCGGCGACCTGCGCCTGGCCTTGAACGGGGCGGGCCTGCTGGTCGTCCTCTACCTCTTGCCAGGTGGTCTCGGCCAGCTGCTGTTCGGCTTGCGCGACAGGGTGCTGCGCCGCATCGCTGACCGGCGCGGCATCCTCGTGCCGAGCCTCGTCGCCGACAAGCGGGCGGACGACAGCGACGACCAACCAGCGGACGAGGTCGACCTGCTGCGCGGTGCGCTCGCGCCCGAACGCGAAGCCGCCGGTGTCGGGTCATGAGCGAGCTCAACGGCCAGCTGCTCACGGCCCCCTCGCTCCAAGCCGACACCGGCGCGCTGCTCTCGTGCCGCGGGATCGACATGGCCTACGGCTCGGTGCAGATCCTCTTCAACGTCGACTTCGACGTCGCCGAGGGTGAGATCGTCGCGCTGCTCGGCACGAACGGCGCCGGCAAGTCCACGTTGCTCAAGGGCATCTGCGGGCTGGTGAGGCCGAAGCGCGGCAAGGTGATGTTCGCCGGGCAGGACGTGACGAAGCTGCCGGCCGACGTCACGACGCACAAGGGCATCTCGTTGATGCCAGGCGGAAAGGGCGTGTTCCCCACCCTGACCGTCGCCGAGAACCTGCGCCTCGCCGCGTGGATTATCCGCCAGGACCAGTCACGGGTCGACGCGGCCAAGGCCGAGGTCGAGGAGCTCTTCCCGATCCTCAAGTCACGCTCCAGCCAGATGGCGGGGAACCTCTCCGGTGGCGAGCAGCAGATGCTCGCCCTCGGCGGTGCGCTGATGACCCGTCCGCATCTCCTCATGATCGACGAGCTGTCGCTCGGTCTCGCGCCGACGATCGTGGCGCAGCTGCTCGAGGTGGTCCGTGAGATCCACCGCCGCGGCACGACGATCGTCATCGTCGAGCAGTCGATCAACGTCGCGCTCAACCTCGCCGAGCGCGCGGTCTTCATGGAGAAGGGCGAGGTGCGCTTCGAGGGCCCCGCCGCCGAGCTGCTCGAACGACCCGACATCCTCCGCTCGGTCTTCATCGCCGGCGCGAACGCGCAGCATGACGCCGACGACAGCGAGGACATCAAGAAGGCCGCGGCGATGGCTGCCCGCACCGAGGTGCCGGCTGACGCCCCGGTCGTGCTCGAGTGCGTCGAGGTCATCAAGCGCTTCGGCGGCATCACCGCCGTCGACAACGTCGACCTGCAGGTGCGCAAGGGCGAGATCGTCGGGCTGATCGGCCACAACGGCGCCGGCAAGACCACCTTGATGGACTGCATCTCCGGGTTCCTGGAGATCGACGGCGGCCGCATCAAGCTCCGCGGCGTCGACATCACCGACTGGGCTCCACACGAGCGAGCCAAGGGAGCCCTGGGGCGGTCGTTCCAGGACGCGCTGCTCTTCCCGTCCCTCACCGTCGCCGAGACCATCGCCGTCGCGCGGGAGCGGCACCTCGCGACGAAGGACATGGTGGCGGCCGCGTTCCAGCTGCCCGCGTCGTACGAGTCCGAGCTCGCGGTGTGGAACAAGGTCGACGAGCTCGTGGAGCTGATGGGGCTCAGCGCCTTCAAGGAGAAGCTCACCGGCGAGCTCTCGACCGGCAGCCGTCGCATCGTCGACCTCGCCTGCATCCTGGCGCAGGATCCCAAGGTCCTGATGCTCGACGAGCCCTCCGGCGGCGTCGCCCAGAAGGAGACCGAGGCGCTCGGCCCCTTGCTCCTACGCGTCCGTGATCACACCGGGTGCTCCGTGCTCGTCATCGAGCACGACATGCCGCTGCTCAGCTCGATCTGTGATCGCATGGTCGCGCTCGAGCTCGGTGGGGTGATCGCCGAAGGACCACCCTCTGAGGTGCTGGAGCACCCGAAGGTGATCGAGTCGTACCTCGGTACGGACGAGTCCGCCATCAACCGCTCGGGCGCGCGCGGCGCCGCCCCGGCCGCCGAGACGCCAGCCGCGAAGCCGGCGCGCCGGCGGGCACCGTTGAGGGCGAACGGCCGGGACTGAGCCTCGAAGGAAACCTAGACGGCTCGGGCCCGGATGCGCTGGGCCAGCTCCATGGCCAGCGGTCGATCGGCGATGCGTTCGAGCTGCGCCGAGCTGGCGCCCTGCTGGATCAAGAGCGACGCGGTGCGGTCGTCTTGCCAGCCCTGCACCGTCACGCTGGGGTCGAGGGCGATGTCGATGATGTCCGGCTTGAACTCCCGGTCGTTGACGATCAGGAGCCGAGCGTTGGTGAGGACGGCCACGGCGTTCGCGCCGTAGATCTGACCTTGCACGACGCACTCGACGACCTCGCCGTCACGGAGCAGGACGCCCACGGCGGCCGTTGACGCCTTGCCGGCCTTGCGCCCACCGCTGCCCAGGCGCCCGTAGGCCGCGCCGAGCCCGTGCGGGTCGTTGGCCACAGGAGCGGGCGCGACCGGCGCGGCGGCCGGTGCCGGAGGAGGTGGCGCGGGCGGTGGGGCTGGTGCCGCCACGGGCGCGGGGGGGGGAGGGGGCGGGGGCGCGGGCGCCGGAGGCGGAGGGGGTGGCGGTGCCGCGCCCGGCGGCGCAGGCGGCGGCGGGGGCGGGGGCGCGGGCGCCGGAGGCGG
>JBEEGB010000579.1:0-5708 GCA_041166585.1 Acidimicrobiaceae bacterium | reverse complement strand
ACGGCTTCCAGGTGCTGGACGGCACGCAGTCGACCGACGTCGTCGCAACCTACGACCTCGCGGATGGCTCGGTGCTCGAGGCGGCGGCGACGACCACCGCGACGTTCCGCCTCACGCTCGAGCCTCCGTCGGGCCAGACCGGCTCACCCATCGCCGGCTCACTGTCGATCTCGGTGCGCTCCACGACGCGCCGCCTCGCGTGATCCCCGCGGCGACGCGGCGCTAGTTGGCAGCCGCGGCGGTGGTGGGGCTTCCGCCTGCCGCGGACGAATCGGGGCCGAGCACCGCGACGACCGCAGCTTCGCCCGGGTCGCCGACCTCAGCCGGCGGAGGGTTGGAGAGCGGCTTGACGGCCGCCGGGGACAGACCGAGCAGCTGCGCGACGACGGCGGCATCGGCCTCGAAGCCGGGCGCGGCGTAGACGACCGACGCCGCCACGTTCGACTTGGCCGTCTTGGGATCGAGGGTGGTGAAGCCGGCCGGCTTCAGCGCGTCGGCGCCCGCCTTGGCCACACCGGCCTTGCCCGACCCGTTCATCACCAACACCTTCACCGCGGCAGGCGGATGGCTCACGGGCGGCGCCGTCGTGCTGCTGGTGCTGGCGCCGGCTCCGGACGTCGACGTGGCGCCCCGGCCCGTTCCGGTCGTCTTGGGCTTCGACGTGTCGAGCGGTCCGGCCGAGTCGCCGCTGTAGCTGTTGAGCAACAGCGCCGCGCCGAGCAGCACGGCGACCCCGATGAGCAGGAACCCTCGCATCGCGGCCGCACCGCCCCCCGCGGGCTGCCGCGGTCGGGTGCTCATTGCTGAGGGCCGCCCACCGAACGCCCTTCGAAGCGCGCACGGCGCCGGCGATCACGGTGGCGGCGCAGGCGGCGGACGACGAGCGGGTCGTAGTCCATCGCCTCGGGGTCCTCGAGGAGCTCCTTGAGCAGCGCGTAGTAGCGCGTCGCGGACAGCTCGAAACGTTCCCGGATGGCAAGCTCCTTCGGCCCTGGCTCGCTCCACCAGCTCCGCTCGAAGTCGAGGATCGCCCGGTCGCGTTCGGTCAGGGCCATTGCTGCCAGGCTGCCCGGCTGGGGTGCGCGAAGCAAGGACCCTCCCCCGCAGGTGGGCAACAATGGGCGCCACGCCGGGTTAGCTCAGTTGGCAGAGCACTTCTCTTGTAAAGAAGATGTCGTCGGTTCGATCCCGACACCCGGCTCCAGAACTGCGGTGCCGACAGGGTCAGCCGGTGACCAGGAGCTCGTCGGCCTCGGCGGCTGCCTCACGCTCGAGGTGGGTGTCCAGCTTGCGCTTGATGCGCTGCAGGGCGTTGTCGATCGACTTCACGTGCCGGCCGAGCTGGTCGCCGATCTCCTGGTAGGACTTGCCCTCGACGTAGAGCTTCAGCACGTCGACCTCGAGACCGGAGAGCACCTCGGTCATCGACGTGCGGATCGCCTGCATGCGCTCGCCGGACACGACCTTGTCCGCGGGATCGGCGCCATGGTGGACGTGGAGGAGCTCCTCGACGGACCGCTCACCCGGGTCGTCGCCGCCCCGAACGCCGGAGATCGACACGTACTGGTTCAGGGGCTGGTGCTTCTGGCGGGTCGCCGTCTTGATGGCGGTGATGATCTGCCGGGTGATGCACAGCTCGGCGAAGGCCCGGAAGCTGGCCTGGTGCTCGGGGCGGAAGTCCCGTGCCGCCTTGTAGAGCCCGATGAGGGCCTCCTGCTCGATGTCGTCGGCGTCGCCGCCGACCAGGAAGTAGCCGCGGCTCTTCGCACGAGCGAAGCGGCGGTAACGGTCGATCAGCGCCTCGAGAGCGAGGCGATCACCGGCTTGGAATCGAGCGGCGAGCTCGGCATCGGGGAGATCGGAAGCAAGGCGACTGGCCACGGGGGGTCTCCTGGTGCGGTGCACAAGTGCGAGTGGGGACTACGAGTAACCGTTACGGACTAGTTACTTTGAACCATGCTTCCACTCGCGTGTCAACCGTCACAAAACGGAAAAAGATGTGCTGCGAGAGGGAGAATCGCGCCCGTTCGCCTGCAAACCCGGCAAATCCGGCTGGTTCGTCAGGACTGGCCCGGCGCATCAAGCCGGCGGCGCGCCACCTCGTAGCAGGCGATGGCCGCGGCGGCCGCTACGTTCAGTGAGGCCAGCCGTCCGCGCAGTGGGATCGAGGCCACAACGTCGCAGCGCTTCCGCACCAGCGGCGACAGCCCGCTGCCCTCCGCACCGAGGACGAGCACGACCGGTTCGGTGGCCAGCTCGACCTGATCGATGCGCCGCGCGCCGTCGCTGTCGAGCCCGATCACCCACACCCCGAGCTCCTTCAGGCGGGTGAGCGCCGCCGGCAACCCACCCACCACTGCCATCGGCAGGTGCTCGATGGCCCCTGCCGCGGCCTTGGTGACCGCCGGGGTGATGTGGACGGCCCGGTGGCGGGGCAGGATCACGCCGGTCGCGCCCGCGCACTCCGCGGAGCGCAGCAGCGCGCCGAGGTTGCCGGGGTCGGTCACGCCGTCGACGGCGATGAGGAACGGCGGCGCTGCCTTCGTGCCCTGCGCGAGGCGATCGAGCTCGACCTCCTCCAGCGGTGCGGCGAACGCGATCACGCCTTGTGGCGCTTCGGTCCGCGCCGCGCCGTCGAGCTTGCCGCGCGACACGGGCTTCACCGCGACGCGCAGGCTCGCCGCGAGGTCGGTGAGATCTTGCAGGGG
Organism: Acidimicrobiaceae bacterium; assembly: GCA_041166585.1. Taxonomy (GTDB): domain Bacteria; phylum Actinomycetota; class Acidimicrobiia; order Acidimicrobiales; family JACDCH01; genus JBEEGB01. Next base: position 3,000 of record JBEEGB010000579.1, on the reverse strand, counting down.
TCCCCGGTCGTCCGCGTCCGCGAGCACCCAGATCTCCCGGATCGCGCGCCGGCCCCCGAGCAGCAGCTCGCGCACGGCCTGACGCCCCTCGACCTGGTCGCCGCCGAGGCCGCGCTTGTCGGCCCGGCTGGCGTCGCGCTGCTGCCCACCGGCGGCGCGCGCGGGACGGCCGGTCGAGCCGTGGCGCGGCGGGGGACGGCGCGAGGGACCGCGTTGCGACGGGCTCATGCGATCTCCTCGACGAGCGCGACGGCCCAGCACGCGATGCCCTCGCCCCGACCGAGCGCGCCGAGGCCCTCCGGCCGCTTGCCCTTCACCGTCACCGGACCGCCGGCGGCTTCGCTCAGGCGGCGCTGCATCTCGTCGCGGTGCGGCGCGAGCTTCGGTGTTTCGCACACGACCGAGCAGTCGACGTTGACGACGCGCCACCCCGCGGCGCGCACACGCGTCTCGACCTCGCTGAGCAGCACGATGCTGTCGGCGCCGGCCCACGCCGGGTCGGTATCGGGGAAGAGCGCACCGATGTCCCCGAGACCAGCAGCGCCGAGCAGCGCGTCGGCGACTGCATGCGCGATGACATCAGCATCGCTGTGACCGGCCAGGCCCGGTACACCATCGAAGCGGACGCCGCCGAGCACCAGTCGTCGCGCCGGATCAGCGCTGAACGGGTGGACGTCGAAGCCCTGACCGACGCGGGTGCTCATCCGAGAAGGAGACCGGCGATCTTGAGGTCGGTCGGCGTGGTGATCTTGAAGTTGTCGGGCTGTCCGTCGACGACGACGACGGTGCCGCCGATGGCCTCGACGAGCGCGGCGTCGTCGGTGGCCTCGGGCTCACCTTCGTGGGCGCGGCGCAGGACGTCGGCCCGGAACGCCTGCGGGGTCTGCACGGCGACGAGCTGCGAGCGGTCCAGCACGCCACCGTCGAGGCTGCGGATCGTGTCGGTCACCTCGAGGCCGGGCACGGCCGCGTCGGCGCCGTTGCGGACGGCCTCGATCACCAAGGCGACGAGCGAGGCGCGGGCGAGGGGACGAGCGGCGTCATGGACGACGATGATCTCGACTCGATCGGGCACCGCAGCGAGGCCGGCCCGCACCGATGCCGAACGGGTCGCGCCGCCGGCGACGACTGCGTTCGCGCCCGGCTCGGGCTTCCCCATCCGATCCTCGGGCACGACCATCACCACGCCCTCGACGTTGGTGCGCATCGCCTGGCGCGCCCAGTCGAGCACGCGCCGCCCGCGCAGCACCTCGTACTGCTTCGGACTCCCGAAGCGCGAGCCGCTCCCGGCCGCCACGACGATCCCCCACACGTTCTCACTCATCGAGGGCGACACTACGTCGCGCCTGCGAGGACGTCGGCGTCGCGGGCGCCAGCGAGCGCCGACAACGTCTACGTGAGGGCTTCGTCGAGCTTCTTCTCGGCTTCGGCCTCGTCGACGTTGAGGGCGAAGGTGAGCTCGGACTGCAGGATCTGGCGCGCCTTCGCCAGCATGCGCTTCTCGCCGGCGCTGAGTCCTTTGTCCTTGTCGCGCAACGTGAGGTTCCGCACGACCTCGGCCACCTGGTAGATGTCGCCCGACTTCAGCTTCTCGACGTGGTTCTTGAAGCGGCGCGACCAGTTGGTCGGCATGCGCGCTTCCTTCTTGGCGAGGACGGCGAACACCTCCTCGACCTCTTCGAGGTTGATCACCTCGCGCAGCCCCACCGAGTCGGTGTTGTCGGCCGGCACCATCAACGTCAGATCGCCGTACGCCAGACGCAGGATGAGGTACTCCCGTTCCTCGCCGAAGGCGGTCTTCGTCTCACGGCTCTCGATGACGGCGGCGCCATGATGCGGGTAGACGACCTTGTCGCCGACGTCAAAGGGCATGGTCCCACAAGGCTACGGAGGGGGTTGTGGCCGGGCAACTCAGAGCGCGGGCGGACAGTCCTCTCCGTCTACGCTCACCCGCATGGCGGAGACCGAGCTGCTTGGCCGAGTGGTCCTGTTCGCCGAGCTCACCGACGCCGAGCTCGCCACCATCGCCGCGGCCGCTGAGCAGCGCGAGGTGAGCCGGGGCCACGTGCTCTTCGCCGAGGACGACGATCCGAACGAGCTGTTCGTCGTGGCGTCCGGCCGCATCGCGATCGCCAACAAGTCCGTCGACGGCCGCGAGTCCGTCGTCGCGCTCATGGAGCGCGGTGACGTGTTCGGCGAGATGGGCCTGTTCGAGGGGCTCGGCCGCTCCGCAGAGGCGAGAGCGCTCGAGCAGTCGGAGGTCGTCGCCATCCCGTACGAGCCCATCCAAGCGATCTACGAGGCGCGGCCGATGTTGCTCTGGGGCGTCGTCGCGCTGCTCGCCGGCCGGATCCGCAGCATGGACGGCGCGCTGGCCGACTCGGTCTTCCTCGACGTCACCGGTCGCACCGGCAAGCGGCTGCTCGAGCTCGCAGGCGACTCCGACGAGTTCGTGCTGCCGGTGACGCAGGAAGAGCTCGCGGCGATGGTGGGCGCGTCGCGCGAGCGGGTGAACAAGGCCATCTCGGCGTTCGTGCGGCTCGGCTGGATCGAGCAGTCAGAGCGGCGCTACCGCATCACGAACCGCGACCAGCTCAGCCTTCGCTCCCGCTGACGTTCGAGTCCCGCAGCCAGACGAGCACGCGGTTCCACGCATCGGCGGCATCGTCGGCGCGGTGCGCGGGCCGGCTCGGGTCGTGGACGAAGCCGTGCTCCGCGCCCTCGTAGCGCACCACGGTTGCGCCCGCGGCGACCAGCGCGTCGACGTCCTCGGGCGGCGTGTACGGATCCGCGGTGCCGACGATGGCGAGCACGCGCGTCGCGCGGCTCGGTGCTGCGGCGAACAGCTCGAGCGGTTGCCCTTGGCCGGCGCCTTGCCAGGCTGCGGGCACGCGGATCATCCCGTAGAACGCGGCGACGCGGTCGAAGCGGCCGGTGGCCGCGGCCTTGAGCGCGTACATGCCACCCATGCAGAACCCGATCAGCCCGACGGTCTCGACG
>JBEEGB010000578.1:0-2549 GCA_041166585.1 Acidimicrobiaceae bacterium | reverse complement strand
GCTGGGGTCGGTGTTCCGCTCGAAGCAGCGGATGAAGGGCCTGCGCTTCGAGGCGTTCGACGCCGGCTGGACCTGGGGCCCCGAGACCGACCCACCGGTGCGGGGGATGTCGGAGGCGATCATCATGACCGCCCTCGGCCGCGACCAAGCCCTCGCCGAATGCGAAGGCGACGGCATCCCCATCCTCCGCACCCGCTGCGCCTGACCCCACCGACCGTTTGTGCGGTGCTGACTAAGGAATTTCCGAACTCAGCACCGAACAAACGGCGCTTTGGAGGGTCAAGACGTGTACGGGTTGGGGGTCTCGGGGTCGAGGCCGTAGTGGGTGATGGCCTTGTCGACCTCTTCGGGTGAGGCGCCGTCGTGGTCGAGCAGGGCGGCCAGCGTGGCGACGACGACGTTGGCGGTGTCGGTCTCGAAGAACCGCCGCAGCGCCTCACGCGTGTCGCTTCGGCCGTAGCCGTCGGTGCCCAATGACACGTAGGCGCGGTTGTCGGGGATCCACCGGCTGATCTGATCGGGCACGATCTTCATGTAGTCGGTGACCGCGATGATCGGCCCGTCGGACTGGGACAAGAGCTCGGTCACGTGAGGTACTCGAGGTTCCTCGTCGGGATGGAGGCGGTTCCAGCGCTCGGTGGCCAGCGCCTCCTCGCGGAGCTTCTTGTACGAGGTCGCCGACCACAGCTCGGCGGCGACGTCGAAGTGCTCGGCGAGGTCCGCCTGGGCCTGACGAGCCGCCCCCTGCGCGGGCCCCGAGAACAGGATCGTCGCGGGTCGTGACGGACCCTCCGGTGCGTCGGCCCACTTGTAGAGGCCGCTCATGATGGCCGAGTCGATCTCGGGATCGTCGGTCGGCTTCGCAGGCTGCTGGTAGTTCTCGTTGTAGATCGTGAGGTAGTAGAAGACGTCGTCGCCTTCGCCGCCGTCCGGGTACATGCGCTCGAGCCCTCGGCGGACGATCGTCGCCGTCTCGTAGGCGAACGCCGGGTCGTACGCCTCGCACACCGGCACCGTCGACGCCAGCACGAGGCTGTGCCCGTCCTGGTGCTGCAGTCCCTCGCCCATCAGCGTGGTGCGGCCCGCGGTCGCGCCGAGCAGGAAGCCCTTCGCCCGTGCGTCGCCCGCGGCCCAGATCAGGTCGCCGACGCGCTGGAAGCCGAACATCGAGTAGAAGGTGAAGAACGGCACCATGGGCACGCCGCGTGTGGCGTAGCTCGTCGCCGCGGCGACGAAGCTCGCCATGGAGCCCGCCTCGGTGATGCCCTCCTCGAGCAGCTGCCCGTCCTTCGACTCGGTGTACGAGAGGAGCAGCGAGGAGTCCACGGGGTCGTACAGCTGGCCCTGCGAGGCGTAGATCTTGAACTCGCGGAACAGCGCGTCCATGCCGAACGTCCGGGCCTCGTCGGGGATGATCGGCACCACCCGCGGCCCGAAGTCCTTGTCGCGCGCCAGGTTGCGCAGCAACCGCGTGAACGCGACCGTCGTCGACACCTCCTTGGTCCCCGACCCGGTGTCGAACTCCGAGAACACCTTCGGGTCGGGCAGCGTGAGCGGGCGTCGCGCCTTGGTCGTCCGCCGGGGAACCGAGCCGTCGAGCGCTTGGAGCCGGCCCGCCATGTAGCGGTACTCGTCGGAGTCCTCGGGCAGCCGGTAGTAGGGCGGCTCCGCGCCGTCGGCCAGCGACTCCTCCGGGATCTGGTCGTGGAGGTACAACCGGTCGCGCAGCGCGCGCAGCTGCTCGTTGGTCATCTTCTTGATCTGGTGCGTCGAGTTGCGACCCTCGACCTCGGCGCCGAGCGTCCAACCCTTCACGGTCTTGGCCAGGATGACAGTCGGTGCGCCCTCCTGCTCGGTCGCGGCCTTGTACGCCGCGTAGAGCTTGCGGTAGTCGTGCCCGCCGCGGGGCAGCCAGCGCAGCTCCTCGTCGGACAGGTGCTCGACCATCTTGCGCAAGCGGGGATCGGGTCCGAAGAAGTGCTCACGGATGTACGCGCCCGACTCGACCAGGTAGCGCTGGAACTCACCGTCGACGGTGGTGTTCATCTTGTTGAGCAGCACGCCGTCGACGTCGCGCGCCAGCAGCTCGTCCCACTTCGAGCCCCAGATCACCTTGATGACGTTCCATCCCGCGCCGCGGAACACGGCTTCGAGCTCTTGGATGATCTTGCCGTTGCCGCGGACCGGCCCGTCGAGGCGTTGCAGGTTGCAGTTCACGACCCACACGAGGTTGTCGAGCTGCTCACGCGCCGCCAGCGAGATCGATCCGAGCGACTCGGGCTCGTCACACTCGCCGTCGCCGAGGAAGCACCACACCCTCGACTCCGACGTGTCGTCGATGCGCCGGTTGTGCAGGTACTTGTTGAACCGGGCCTGGTAGATCGAGTTGATCGGCCCGAGGCCCATGGAGACCGTCGGGTACTCCCAGAAGTCCGGCATGAGCCGCGGATGCGGATAGCTGGACAGGCCTCCGCCGCCGATCTCGCGCCGGAAGTTGTCGAGTTGGTCGGCGGTGAGGCGGTGCTCCAGGAAGGCACGTGCATAGATGC
>JBEEGB010000577.1:0-9578 GCA_041166585.1 Acidimicrobiaceae bacterium | reverse complement strand
GTGAGGTCGCTGGCCTCGATCGCGACGTCGGTGCCGGTGCCCATCGCGATGCCGAGATCGGACTGCGCGAGCGCGGCGGCGTCGTTCACCCCGTCGCCGACCCTCGCCACGACCTTGCCCTCACCCTGCAACCGCCTGATCACGTCCACCTTCTCGGCGGGGAGCACCTCGGCGACGACGGTCTCGACGCCCACCTCGTCGGCGACGGCGCGTGCCGCCCGCTCGTTGTCGCCGGTCAGAAGGACGGGTGTGAGCCCGAGGGCCCGGAGCCGCGTGACCGCCTCCGCGCTCGTGGCCTTGACCGTGTCGGCAACGACCAGCACCGCGCGGATCTCGCCGTCCCAGCCGGCGAGGACAGGGGTGTGGCCCAGCGCCTCGGCGCGCTCCTTCGCGTCCCGCAGTCGCTCGTCGAGGTGCATGGCGTGCTCGTCGAGCAGCCGTTCGCGGCCGGCCAGCACAGCATGCCCGTCGACCATGCCCTGCACGCCGAGCCCCTCGAGGTTCGAGAAGGCCTCGACGGCAGCAAGCGTGCCGGCGCGGTCGCGGGCGCCGGCCGCGATGGCCTGACCGATCGGGTGCTCGGACGCGGCTTCCAGCGCACCGACGAGCCGAAGCACGTCGTCCGAGCTGACCCCGTCGATCGGGACGACATCGACGAGCGCCATCTGCCCCGTGGTGACGGTGCCAGTCTTGTCGAGCACGATCGTGTCGACTTGGCGCGTCGACTCGAGCACCTCTGGGCCCTTGATGAGGATGCCCAGCTGCGCGCCACGGCCGGTTCCGACCAGAAGGGCGGTCGGCGTGGCCAAGCCCAGCGCGCACGGGCAGGCGATGATCAGCACCGCCACGGCCGCGGTGAACGCGGTGGCGCTGCTCTCGCCGCTGCCGAACCAGAAGCCGAACGTACCCACCGCGATCGCGATGACCACCGGCACGAACACTGCGGAGATCTGGTCGGCGAGACGTTGCACCGGCGCCTTGCCGGTCTGCGCCGCGGTCACGAGGCGAGCGATCTGCGCGAGCGCGGTGTCGCTCCCGACCCGCGTGGCCCGCACCACGAGACGACCTCCCGCGTTGACGGTGGCACCGGTCACCGGATCGCCCGGCCCCACCTCGACCGGCACGGGCTCTCCAGTGAGCAGCGAAGCATCGATGGCGGACGAGCCTTCGTCGATGACGCCGTCCGTGGCGACCTTCTCGCCGGGACGCACCACGAAGCGGTCACCGACGACGAGCTGGTCGATCGGGATGCGGGTCTCGACGTCGCCCCGGATGACAGCAACGTCCTTGGCGCCGAGATCGAGCAACGCGCGCAGCGCGGCGCCTGACGATCGCCTGGCACGGGCTTCGAAGTAACGACCGGCGAGGAGGAACACCGTGACCACCGACGCGATCTCGAGGTAGATCTCCTGCTGACCGGAGCCCCGCTCGACGCTGAAGCTGAGCGACATCGTCATGCCCGGAACCCCGGCGTCACCCCAGAACAACGCGTACACGCTCCACCCGAACGCCGAGATGGTGCCGAGCGAGATGAGGGTGTCCATGGTGGCCGCGCCATGCCGGAGGTTCAGCCACGCGGCCCGGTGGAAGGGCCAGGCACCCCACACCACGACCGGCGCGGTCATCGCGAAGGCCAGCCACTGCCAGTAGGTGAACTGCAGCGGCGAGATCATCGACATGAGGAGCACCGGGATGCCGAGGACCGCCGAGACGATCAACCGGTCGCGCAGCGCCTTGACCTCGGGATCGCCGTCGGAGCTCGTCGCGCCGGCGGGCTCGTCGGATGGTGCGCTCGGAAGCGCGGCGGAGTAGCCGATCGAGGCGACCTCGGCGATGAGCTCATCGGTGGTGGTCTTGTCGTCCACCGTCACGGTGGCCCGCTCGGTGGCGTAGTTGACGTCGGCCTCGACGCCGTCGAGCTTGCTCAGGTGCTTGGCGATGCGCGCGGCACAGGACGAGCAGGTCATCCCGCCGATCTCGAGGTCCAGCGTCCTGAGGTTGGGGTTGGTCGACGCGGTCTCAGCCATGACGCGCTCCTCAGTGGCTCATCACCGGCGCGACGCCGGTGACGAGACCCTGCTCGTAGGTGAACGCCGCGGTGCGGACCGTGCCGGCGTGCTGGAAGTCGAAGAACAAGCGGTAGCTGCCCGCGGAGGCGAGCGTCGCTTCGAAGCGCACTGTCCCGTCGACTGTGCCCTCGGAGTGCGATCCCAGTGGGTGCACGTGCGAGTAGGCCAGATCGCCGGCTCGCAGAGCGACGAGGTGGCCGTCGGCACCCAGGTACGGCTGGAGGTCGGTGACGATGCGGCCGTCCTTGCGCACCGTCAGCGCCATCGTGTCGACGCCACCGCCGCCCTCGTGGCTCTGCATGCTGACCTCGTAGCCGTCGACGACCACCGTGGACGACGGGGCCGGGGGCTCGATCGGTTGGTAGGAGCCCGGGATGGACAGGTCGACCCCGAGGGCGAGACGAGGCCCGTCCTTCACGCGGAAGTCGGCGACGGCCCGGTAGGAGCCGGCCGCCAGGGCAGGGAGGTCGATCGACCAGGTGCCGTCGGCGCCGAGCGTCGGGTGGACGTGGTGGTAGTCGGTCAGCTCCCGGTTGACGACGATGAGGTGGAGATCACGTTCGTGTACGGGCGTGAACCGCCCGACCGGGTTGCCGTCTCTGCCCACGATGACGAACCGGAAGGTGCCACCGTCCTTGGCGAGGTTGGACAGCGCCATCATGCGGTAGCCGGACTCCGCGGACACCACGCCGGCTCCGAGCGCCTCCGGGGTCTCGTCCGTGGCCGTGGCCGGCGACGGGCCGATGGCGGCACCGACAGCCGCGCCGATGCCCAGCACGGCGACGAGGCCGAGCGCGAACCCCGCCAGCCTCACCGGCGTCCTCACGAGCCCGGCTCGACGACGGTAGGGGTGGCCTTGGCGATCGTGGACATCGAAAGCTCCTGTGGGAAACCCTGGTGGGGTATCAGAACTATACGGTGTGGGGGTATCAGAAGTCCAGCCGCCTCCGCGCATCGTCCGTGGAATGTGCGTCGCGTCCTGGCTGTTCAACCCCGCGTCGCCGCCAGACAGGCGTGCACGCCCCCAGGAGGCACCGATGCCTGCCATCACCGTCGACAACCCCCTCGTCCTGCCTCGAGTCGAGGCCCCTGATCCTGAGGCAGTCCGCCGCGCCGTCGCCGAGGTGGTGCGCGCGCAGCACGCCGTCGAGGGCGCCGGCTTCGAGGTGTGGCGTCCCTTTCCGGGGGAGGTCGACGCCGAGACCGCTGACCCGTTCTTCCTCCTCGACCAGCTCGGCCCGGTCGAGTACGCGCCGAACGAGGCGGTCGGAGCGCCTTGGCACCCGCACCGCGGCTTCGAGACCGTCACCTACGTGATCGACGGCACCATCGAGCACCACGACTCCAATGGTGGCGGCGGCGTGATCGGCGAAGGCGACACGCAGTGGATGACGGCCGGTGCCGGCATCCTCCACGACGAGGTGCCCACCGAGACGTTCTTCCGCAACGGCGGGCGCACCCACGGCGTGCAGCTCTGGGTGAACCTGCCGTCTGCACTGAAATTCGCCCCGCCGCGCTACCAGGCGATCACGCGAGACGACCTCACGCTGCTGTCGACCCCCGACGGTGGCACCCTCATCCGCCTCATCGCCGGCGACCTCGCCGGCCACACCGGGCCGGGCTCGACCCACACCCCGATCAGCTACGCGCACGCGAGCATCAGCCCGGGTGCCGAGCTCGATGTCCCGTGGAACCCGAGCTTCAACGCGCTGGCGTACGTGCTGAGCGGCCGTGGCTACGCAGGTCGCGAACGCCGTCCGGTCGAGGCACACGAGCTCGTCGTGTTCGGTGCTGGCGAGGTCGTCACGCTGGAGGCCTCGACCTCACAGCCGGATGACTCACCGAACCTCGAGGTGCTCCTGCTCGGCGGCCTTCCGATCAGAGAGCCCATCGCGCACTACGGACCGTTCCTCATGAACACCCGGGCGCAGCTGCTGGAGGCGATCGAAGACTTCAACGCCGGCCGCATGGGCCGCATCCCAGCGGAGCCCACCTCGTGAGAGGCACCTTCAAGAAAGGCGGTCCTTCGGATAGCCGGGGTAGGACTCCTTGAAGACACCGGAGTGCAACAGCACCGTCGCGACGGGCGCGCCGCTGCCGGCGTCCGCGAGCGTGGTCTTGGTCCAGTACGACTCGGTGCGGCGGCTCTGGCTGAGCCCCACGATCTCTCGCTCCACGCCGTAGTCCTGATCGACGAAGACCGGACCGTCGACCAGCCGTATCTCCAGATCGAGGAACAAGCCGAGCGCGGGCGAACGGACCGGCCAGCCCTGGCCCGACTTGTGGCACAGCACGCTGATCATCTCGATCGGCACGATCGCGCGCCCCCAAGGTGAGGACGCCGCGCCCGCGTCGGTGTACCAGGGGTGGGGCTCCGTGATGCGAGCCACCTTCTCGGCGAGGGAGAACGGATAGGCGGAGCCGTTGCGCTCCGAGTGGGTCATCGACACCACCTCACCGGTGCGCTGCATCCCGACCTCGAGCCGGTCGATCACGAACAGCTCGCCAGGGTCGCCCATGGACGCGAGCCGCGCGTCGAGCTCGGTCTCGCCGTGGTCCGGTCCGACGGACGCGGTCCCGGTGAGCACAGGGGTCCCGTCTGCTTTGTGTGCCTCGATGCGAGCGGCGTTCGGACCCGTCGTCGTCATCGACGCCTGCACCTGCTCGCCTTCGACGACCATCGTCCGGAAGTGGCTGCTGATGCAGCCGCGCTCGAACCAACGCTGCTCCCACAGCGCGACAGCCAACGGATCGAACTGGCTGAAGTGGGTCGGGCCCTCGATCGGCGCACCGATGAGCCCGAGCGCCGCCGCGGCGTCGGCGTCGTGCACGCTGGCATGACCGTCGACCTCCTGCTCCGCGAGCATCTGCGCCGGCGACCGCAGTGGCCCGGACACCGTCACTTCCGTAGCGAAGCGCATGGAGGGCAATCTATGCGCCATGCCGAGAGAGACCGTGACGGGGTATTGCTGGCCACAGTCCGCTGAGCCGGGTGAGACCGTGGCTCTGCACGTGTCGTCCTCGGGCGGTCGACACGTCGCGGTGGAGGTGGCCCGCATCGGCGCCGATCGAGCTGTCGTGCTCACCCACCCGGCCGTGGAGGCGGGCGACCATGCCACGCCATCTGACGCATCGAGCAACGGCTGTGGTTGGCCCGCGGCGCTGACGATCGAGGTCGATCCTGCGTGGCGTTCGGGCTACTACGAGGTCGTCCTCGAGATCGAGGTCGATGGCAAGGCTCGACGCGATCACGCGTTCTTCGTCGTCCGGCCGAAGATCGGTGAGTCGAGCGCGCCCATCCTGCTCGCGCTCTCGACCAACACCTGGCACGCGTACAACGACTTCGGTGGCTGGAACCTCTACACCGGCGCGACGTCCGTATCGCTGCAGCGACCGATGTCCCCCGGCTACCTCTTCAAGCCGCCGGGCGCGGGACGAAGGGTGACCACCACGCACCCACCCGACCCGCAGATGGCGACGCACGTCGGCTACCTCCGCCTCAACCACCTCTCCCCCTACGCCGGATCGGCGGGATGGCCGGACTGGGAGCTCCCGTTCATCGAGTGGGCAGAACGTGAGGGGTACCGCTTCGACGTCGTGACCAACGCCGATCTCGAGGACCACCCCGGGTTGCTGTCAGATCAGAACGGTGGCGGCTACCGGTTGCTGCTGTCGGTCGGCCACGACGAGTACTGGTCCGGCCCGATGCGCGACACCGTCGAGGCGCACATCGCCGCCGGGGGGAACGTGGCCTTCTTCTCGGGCAACACCGCGTTCTGGCAGGTTCGCCACGAGGACCGCGAAGACGATGGCCCGGCGCGGACGATGGTGGGCTTCAAGGGCCGGTTCAAAGACGACCCGTGCTTCGGCACCGAGCGGATCGGTGAGCTCACGAGCATCTGGTCTGATCACCTGATCGGCCGTCCTGAGAACGAGATGACCGGGGTGAGCTTTGCCCGCGGCGGCTACCACCGCATCGGCAAGCGCGTCACCAACGGGTCGGGTGGCTACACGATCCACCGACCGGATCACTGGCTGTTCGACGGGACGGGCATCGGGTACGGCGACGTCCTCGGTGCCGGCGCGACCATCGTCGGCTACGAGTGCGACGGGTGCGACTTCACCTACCGCGACGGCCTCCCCCACCCCACAGGCGAGGACGGAACGCCTTCGACCTTCGAGATCCTGGGCACCGCGCCGGCGGCTCACTTCACCCGCGAGACCGCGCAACGCCCACCGAAGCCGACCGAGCCCTCAGAGATCGAGTTCATCGCGTCGCGGCTCTTCGACAGCCGAGAGCCGGATGCGGTCGAGCGAATCGCCAGCGGTCACGCCGTCCTTGGCAGCTACACCTCTCGAGCCGGGGGAACGGTGGTGACCTCAGGCTGCACCGACTGGGCCCACGGGCTCGCCGAACGCGACGCACAGGTCGAGCAGATCACCCGCAACGTCCTAGACCGCCTCTCGACCTGAGACGTGAAGCGCGTCTGACGGGGACCGTTGACGGGAACGGCATGGCGAACCCTTCTCAGGAGGCAGTCATGCTCGGATTCGTCTTGTTCCTCATCATCGCAGGCCTCATCGTCGGCTTCATCGCCCGCGCGGTTGTGCCCGGCCCCGACCCGATGACGATCGGCGGGACGATCGTCCTGGGCATCGTCGGCTCGTTCGTCGGTGGGTTCCTGGGCTACGTGCTCTTCGGCCAGGACGTCAACGAGGGCGCGATCCAGCCGTCCGGACTGCTCGGCTCCATCCTCGGCGCGGTGCTGGTCCTGTTGCTCGTTCGCCGGTTCAGCGGACGCGGTTCGCGCCGGCTCGTCTGACTCGCGCGGGGGCGCCACTAGGGTCGCCTGATGGTCGCGTCACGCTTCGAGCTCGGTCGGGTCGGCATCTGGACCGGGGTGCTCGACGCCGTGCCGTCCGCCGAGGCCAAACGCCTCGCAGGACAGCTGGAGGAGCTCGGGTTCCCGACGCTCTGGATCCCGGAGACCCTCGGTCGTGATCCGTTCGTCACGGCCGCGCTCCTCCTGTCAGCCACGTCGTCGCTGCACGTCGCGACAGGCATCGCCAACATCTATGCGCGCGACGCCGTCACCATGGCCAACACGCAGCGGACGCTCGAGGAAGCGTTCCCGGGCCGCTTCCTGCTCGGTCTCGGCGTGAGCCACCAACACCTCGTGGACCGCATCCGCCACCACGACTACGACAAGCCGTACTCGGCGATGGTGCGCTACCTCGACGAGATGGACGACGCGATGTTCCTGGCGGTGGGACCTGTCGAACGCCCTGCCACCGTGCTCGCCGCGCTCGGTCCGAAGATGCTGCGCCTGGCGGCCGACAAGGCCGACGGCGCCCACCCGTACTTCGTGCCCGTCGAGCACACCGCGCTGGCGCGGGAGATCCTCGGCCCCGAGCCGATCCTCGCTCCGGAGCTGATGGTCGTCCTCGACACCGATCGCACCCGTGCGTTCGAGACGGCGCGCAAGGGGATGGCGATCTACCTCCGCGCTCCGAACTACGTGAACAACCTCAAGCGTCTCGGCTTCAGCGACGACGACGTCAGCGACGGGGGCAGTGACCGACTCGTCGACGCGATCGTGTCGTGTGGTGACGTGGACGCCGCCCACCAACGAGTGCGAGCGCACTTCGATGCCGGCGCGTCGCACGTGTGCGTCCAAGTGCTCGGCGACAACCCCACCGCCGTACCCGAGGCCGCCTGGCGCGACCTCGCCCCCGCACTCCTCTCCCTCTGACCGCCCGCCCCCCGCCCGTTTGTGCGGTGCTGAGTTCGGGTTTTCCGAAGTCAGCACCGTCAGAACGACGTGGACGCGAAGTACGTTGGCCGGGTGGGCGCCGCACCGCTGGTACCGACGTTGTCAGAGCGCTCGACCGGCTGGTTGCGCTACCTCCATCGCAAGGCGACGACGCCGGACGACTGGAGTCGCCAGGGTCATCCGCATCCGCACTGGGACGACCGCAGCGACGCGCCGATGGCCTCATGGCACCGGTTCGACCTGGTCGACTCGAGCTACGCGGTCGGCCTGATGGCGCGCACCACGCCCGCATGGCGCGAGGTCTACGTCAGGATCATCGACGAGCTGATCGCTCGGCACACGGCGTGGTGGTCGGCCAGTGACTGGCTCACCCAGTTCGGGCCTGATCCCGACCGAGCCTCGTATCCCGACGCGTACCAGCTGCTGATCCCGCCCGACCTCTGGGGCAGGTACGACGCTCCCGGTTGGACGGCCAACGGGATCGAGCCGTGGCCGATGCAGATGGATCCGATCGCCGCCGACGGCATGCTCTTCTACAAGGGCTTCTTCCTGGTGTTGCTCGGCATCCGGTCGCTCATCGCAGGAGACGACCGCTGGAACGAGCCGTTCGACATGATCCGCGACGGCGAGCACACCTTCACCTGGACGCATTCCGGCATCGCCGCGCACCTCGCCGACCAATGGAAGGCCATGCCGAGAGGCGTCCATTGCGAGAACACGAAGATCTGGCCCTACTGACTGACGGGCGCTGGCCTCGGTCTGAGGCTCCACGACACCCGCCACGGCACGAACCACTCGACGATGTTCGACGACTGGTGGACCTACGCCAGTGCGGCATACCTCGGCCTCGGGCACGACGCACCACCGCAGATGGTCACCCTCTACTACGACCCGCTGCTCGACGTGCACCACAAGCTGCCCGTGCTGGTGGCAGTCATCAACGCGCTCTACCTGGCGCCCCAGCGACCGGACGATCGCGGCGGCTCTTCGATGCTGGCCTCGACATGATCGGCGCCCTCGGCGACGGTCCCCCGAACGTCATCGGTGAACGGCTCACCGGGATCGCGCTCCTGCTCGCTCGCGAGTGGGGCGTCGAGGACACCGCGGCCCGTCTCAGCGCTGCGGCCGAGATGAGCTACGAGCCGACCTGGGACCGCGAGCGCGGCGAGCACTCGTGGGGGTTCGGGCTCGGCGAGGAGCATCCTCGCGGCCAGTTCAACGCCATCATGGCCGCGGCCGAGGCCGTCACCCCCGGAGCCTGGACCGCGCTCGCGCACGACGCACCTCCGGCGCCGTCGGCCGAGGTGGTCGGGGTGGACTTCCCCACGGTGAGCCTGAGCCAAGCCGCCTGGGTCGACGGCGTCCTGCACGTGTCGACATCGCCGATGAACGACACCGTCGTCGGCGCCCCGACATCGTGGCGCGTGGCCGGCCTCGACGCCCCCGAGCGCTGGACAGCCAGGGCGAGCGGTGCTGTCCCCGTCGAGAAGCGCATCGAGGCCGGCGTCCTCGTCGTCGACACCGTCGTCGGAACGCACACCTACCGCGTCGAGCGCAGCTGACCCGACTCAGCTGCCCTTGGTCGTCGTCGCGGCCTTGGTGGTGGGTGTCGAGGCCGTCGCCGTCGTCACGGTCGTCGCCACCGTCGTCGTGGCGCTCGTGGCGCTCGTGGCCTTGGTGGCGGTCGTGGCCGCCGCGGTCGAGACGGTCTGTGCTGCGTTGGCGGCGTTGACCG
>JBEEGB010000576.1:0-2879 GCA_041166585.1 Acidimicrobiaceae bacterium | reverse complement strand
GCCGGCGGACTTCTCGGTGAAGTCGGTGAGGCTCGCGGCGATCGGGTGCGCGACCGCGATGCCTCCGAGCGCACCGAAGGCACCGCCCACCAGTCCGAGCAGCGCGGCCTCGATGAGCGTCCCGCCGACCAGCGTTCGCGACGAACCGCCGAGCGCGGACACGATCGCCGTCTGACGGCGGCGCTCCTCGATCGACAGCGCGACCGAGTTCCGGACGAGCACGGCGCCGATCGCGAGGGTGAGCACCGCGATGATCGTGAACAGCGGGAGGAACGCGGCGAGCACGACGCCGACCACGGGCGGCGGGTCCTTGGGCGTGAGCACGCCGTGGTTCGGACCGACCGCCGCTTCGAGCCGGTGCCGGAGCGCGACGAGGTCGACGCCCGGCTCGGGCTGCACGTAGATGACGTCGACCGCATGCGGCCTGACGAACAGCTGCTGCGCCGTCGCCAACGGCATCGCGACGACTCGTCCCTCGTTGATCCCGTCGAGCGCACCGACCGGGACGGCTCCGTCGAGCGGCGTACGGCCGACGTCGGTGCGGAGCACCGCGCCCTTGCCCAGCTCAGCCGCGAGCTTCGGGGCGACGAACGGTGTCGTCGCAGCAGCCAAGCCGGCATCGGAGCAGCCGAACGGTCCGAAGAGCACCTCGACGCGGCAGTCGAAGCCGAAGGCCAGGATCGCCACCTCGTGCCCGTCGGCGCGCTCCGCGAGCGTGATCGACTGCACCATCGGGATCGCGGCCGCCACGCCGTCGGTCTGCTGGACCTTGGCGACCGTCGAGTCGTCGATGCCGCCGCGCGAGGTGGCGCCGATGACGCGCAGCGGCGTCGGGCCCGCGAGCGCGCGCCCCGCATCCTCGACGGACGCCTGCAGGCTCGTCATCACGACCACCACCGACACGGTGAGCGACACACCAGCACCGATGACCACAGCCGCGACCAGGGCGCGCAGCGGCTGCAGCCGGAGCCGTCGCAGCGCGAGCAAGCGGATGGCGCGCATCGTCAGGCGCTCGCCACGAGCCGGCCGTCGTGCAGCGTCTGGCACCGTCCGGCGCGTTGGGCCGCCTCCGCATCGTGGGTCACCATGAGCAGCGCGACGCCGCTCTCGCGAACCTCTTCTGCGAGGAGCGCGAGCACGGCCTCGCCGTTGACGGAGTCGAGGTTGCCGGTGGGCTCGTCCGCCAGGATCAACGCGGGCTTCGCCACCAGCGCCCGAGCGATCGCGGCGCGCTGCAGCTCGCCGCCCGACAGCTCCGTGGGCAGGTGGTCGATGCGATGGCTCAGACCCACCCGTTCGAGCAGCTCGGTCCCGCGACCGTTGCGCCGCGCCCCGTCGAGCAGCAGCGGGAGCTCGACGTTCTCGCGGACGCTGAGCGTCGGGATGAGGTGGAAGAACTGGAACACGAAGCCGATCGATCGACGGCGCAGCCGGGCTCGATCCCCGATGGACAGCTCACCGAGATCTCGCCCGTCGAACAGCACCCTGCCGCTGTCGGGGCGGTCGAGGCCGCCGGCCAGGTGCAGCAGGGTCGACTTCCCCGAGCCACTGCGCCCGATCAGGCTGACGAGCTCGCCGGCCTCCACCTCGAGATCGATGCCATCGAGGGCGACGACCTCCTCGGTCCCGCGTCGAAACGACTTCGACACCGCTTCGAACTGCAGCAGAAACCCCATCCCAGACCCCCACACCCCAGCGGACTCCCAGCGTAAGGTGTTCGTCCCTTTTGCCGGAAACCCTTTCCGGGGGCGGAGGATGTGACCGGTGTTACGTCGCTTCGGGCGCGTCTGCCGCCGCTGCCGGCGCCGTCGGCTCCGGCGGCGCGGGGACGAGGGCGGTCAGCTCGTCGCCTTCGATGCGGCGGAACGCCCTGCGGCCGTTGCCCCGGCTCAGCACGGCCACCTCGAGGTCGTCGGCGGACAGCGTGCGCTCTTCGCCGGCGAGGGCGGGGACCGCGATGGCCAGCGCCTCGCCGAGGGAGAGGCCCGGCTTCCAGGCCGCCTCCATGCGCTCGGCGATCGCCTCGGCCTCGCCGCCCAGGACGCTGAAGCGGTCTTCGTCCATGACCGTGCCGTCGTAGAGGATGTGGTACAGCTGGTCGTTGCCGGGCTGCTCCCCCACCTCCGCGACGAGGATCTCGACCTCCATCGGCTTCATCTCGTGGGTGAACACGTTGCCGAGGATCTGCGCGTAGGCGTTGGCAAGGCTGCGAGCATCGACGTCCTCGCGCGAGAACGAGTAGCCCTTGAGGTCCGCGTGCCGGACACCTGCGATGCGGAGCTGGTCGAACTCGTTGTAGCGACCGACCCCGGCGAACGCGATGCGGTCGTAGATCTCGCTCACCTTGCGCAACGTGTTCGACGCGTTCTCGGCGCAGATGAGGATGCCGTCGGCGTAGAGCAGCGCGGTGAGCGCGCGGCCGCGGGCGATGCCCTTGCGGGCGTAGTCGGCCCGATCCTTCATCACCTGTTCGGGCGCGACGTAGAACGGCATGCTCATGTCGCAGCACCGCCTTCGTTCATCGTGGGCGCAACGCCGAGGTTGGCGGCCGACTCGGGAGTGCTCAGGCGGTCGACGAGCAGGCGGAACCGGTCGGCGATCTCGGGCTCGCCGACCCGCTCGAAGCCGTTGCCGGTGATGGTCGCGATCGTCGGGTAGATGCCGCGCACGAGGTCCGGGCCGCCCGTGGCGGAGTCTTCGTCCGCCGCGTTGAACAGAGCCGAGATGGCGAGGTCGATCGCCTCTTCTCGGCTGAGGCTCTCGCGGTAGCCGAGCTTCACGACCGTGCCGGCGTGCAAGCTCCCTGACCCGGTCGTGGCGAAGTTGCTCTCCTCGTAGCGACCCCCGGTGACGTCGTACTGGAACAACCGGCCCTGGCC